>CAIVSN010000143.1 GCA_903908595.1 uncultured bacterium | reverse complement strand
CCACCGCCCCATGCAAGAACCGAACTACCTCCGAATCATCCAGAACGAACTCGCTTTCCAGCCCCGCCAAATAGAAACCGTGCTCGCGCTCGTGGCCGAGGGCGCTACCGTGCCGTTCATCGCCCGGTACCGGAAGGAGCGGACGGGGGAGCTCGACGAAAACCAGATCCGCGACATCATCGACCTCGACAAGCGGGAGCGGAGCCTGTACCAAGCAAAAATGACCGCCCTGAACGGCATCGAAGAGCAGGGCAGCCTCACTCCCGAGCTCCGGAGCAATATCGAGCTCGCGAAGACCCTCAAGGAGGTCGAGGATATCTACGCGCCCTACCGGCTCAAGAAGAAAACCAAGGCCATGATGGCCATCGAAAAGGGATTCCAGCCCGTTGCCGACGCCATTCGGCAGAACGGGAATCTTACCATTCCCGCGAACCTCGCGGAGTCCTATCCGCGCGAGGAAATCATCGAGTGAGCCATCGAAATCATCGCCGCGGAAATCAGCTCCGATGCCAAAATCCGCGATACGCAACGACAATACCTCAACGCGAAGGGCGAAGTCGTTTCAAAAACGAGAAGCGAAAAGATGCTCGAAAAACTCAATGAGAAAACCCGAGGAGAAGTCAAAAAATTCGATATCTACGCCAACTTCGCCGTGATGGTTTCCAAGATCAAGCCCTACCAGACCCTCGCGCTCAACCGGGGGGAAAATCTCGGGATCCTCGGGGTAAAAATGGAAAAGGACGACGAATCCTACGATTTGGTGAAGCGCACGTTCGCTCGGGGGCTTCTCATACCGGAACTCGAAGAGGCCGTGAAAAAGGGGCATGCGGCGCTTTTCAAATCCGTCGAGACGGAAATCCGGGGGGCGCTTACGGAGCGGGCCGAAGACGAGTCTATAAGAACCTTCCAGCAGAATCTCGGGAATCTTCTCATGACCAAGCCGGAATACGGGAAGAAAGTCCTGGCCATCGATCCCGGGTACCGGACCGGCTGCAAAATCGCGGTGCTCGACGAGCTCGGAAATCCGGTCGAATTCTCCAAGGTGTTCCTCCACCAGGAAGACCAGGCCGTCGAAATCCTCCGGAAATTGGAGGCGAAATACGCCGTCGGGGTCGTCGTCATCGGGAACGGGACCGGCTCGGAAGAAACCGTCGAACTGGTACGGAAAGCCATGGAAAAACCCATGTACCTCGTGAACGAATCCGGCGCCTCCGTCTACAGCGCCTCGCCCGTCGCGCAGGAAGAATTCCCGGATCTTGACGTCACCGACCGGGGGACCGTGTCGATTGCCCGGCGGTACATCGACCCCCTGTCGGAGCTCGTGAAAATCCCGGTAGGCAGCATCGGCGTGGGGATGTACCAGCACGATATCGCCGAGAAGAAGCTGGAGGAACGGCTCGGATTCACCGTCGAAGACACCGTGAACCGGGTCGGGGTCAACGTGAACCTAGCTTCCGTGCACGTCCTGAACCACATCTCGGGCTTTGACAAGCGCATCGCGAAAAAAGTCTACAACAACCGTCCGTACAAGTCCCGGAAACAGCTCCAGAAGGTGCTTTCGGAAAAGGCGTACGAACAGGCGATCGGATTCCTGCGGATTCCCGGGAGCCCGGAGCGGTTCGACAATACCAATATCCATCCGGAGCAGTACGAGCTCGCGAATTTTATCGTCGAACAGGGCATCCGGGCGGATGATTTCGCCTCGTTCGAAGCCCGGCTCAAATCCATCTATCCCGAAGCGAACCGCGGCACCGTCGAATTCATCCGCGAATCCTACGAAGCCATCGGCGCGGATCCGAGAACCCGGAGCAGCCACACCGAAGTCGGCAAAAAAATGGCCGCCGGAGCCCTCAAAGCGGGGGATATCGTCACCGGGACCGTCCGCAACGTCGTGGCCTTCGGGGCGTTCGTGGATATCGGGCTCAAGAACGACGGGCTCGTGCACGTATCTCAGATTGCCGACGCGTACGTCAAGGATCCGATGGACTTCGTCCGCGTGGGCGAGAAGCGGAAGGTGCGGATCGTCGCTATCGACGAGCAGACTGGGAAAATCCAGCTGAGCATGAAGGGGCTGGAGGGAAGGTAACCCTACTCGAAAATATACCCGATGTCCTCCTCGCTCAAACTCCCCCGGAAGTCCCCGGAAAACAAATCGTCCACCAGTTTCTTTTTCTTGGCCTGCAAACGGAGGATTTTTTCTTCCACGGTATCGCGGACGATGAGCTTCTGGACGAACACGGTCTTGGTCTGTCCCATGCGGTGCGCCCGGTCGGTGGCCTGGCTCTCCACGGCGGGATTCCACCAGGGGTCGAGGTGGATGACGTAGTCGGCCCCGGTGAGGTTGAGCCCGGTGCCCCCGGCCTTGAGGCTGATGAGGAACACGGGCACGGCGCCGGCATTGAAGCCGTCCACGAGTTTTTTGCGGTCTTCCCGTTTGGTGGCGCCGTCGAGGTAGTGGTAGGGGATCCCTTTCCGTTCGAGCGTTTGCCGGACGAACGCGAGAAACCCAGTGAACTGGCTGAAAATCAGGAGGTTGTGGCCGGATTCGATCATTTCCTCGATATTTTCTTCGATATAATCGAGCTTGATGGAATCGTCCACGAGGTGGTCTTCGATCTTGACGAGGCGGGGCATGAGGCAGGCCTGGCGGAGCTTGAGGAGGGCGTCGAGCACGGCGAATTGGCTTTTCGCGAGCCCGTTTTCCGTGATCTGCTGGGTGATTTGGGCCTTGAACGCGGTTTTGAGGCCGTCGTAGAATTTCTTCTGTTCCGCGCCCATTTCCAGGTAGATGACTTCTTCCTGCTTGGCGGGCAATTCCTTGAGCACGTCTTCTTTTTTCCTCCGCAAAATGAACGGTTTCACCTTCCGGGAGAGGATTTCGAGGTGTTCCGCGTCCCCCTTGGCGTATTTTTCCCGGAACGAGGATTCGCTGCCGACGAATCCCGGCATGAGAAAGTTGAAAATGCTGAAAAGCTCCATGAGGTGGTTCTCGATGGGGGTTCCGCTGAGCGCGAGCCGGTGAGCGGCGCGGAGCTTGAGGACGGACTTGGTGCGGGCGGCGGCGAGATTTTTGATGTTCTGGGCCTCGTCGAGGATCACGTAGTGGAATTTGCGGCTTTCGAATCCGGGCGCTTCGACGAGATTCGCGACGATGCCGTAGGATGCGATGATGATCTGCGTGTCCGGCCGGATGTCCGAAAATCCCGTTTTTCCGTCCTTGACGTACTGGATGCGGAGTTTCGGGACGAATTTTTGCGCTTCGTCCATCCAGTTGAGCACGAGGGAAGTCGGGACGACGATGAGGGTGGGGGAGACGGTGGATTCGCGGTCGTGCTCGGATTGGAGGAACGCGAGGGTCTGGATGGTTTTCCCGAGTCCCATATCGTCCGCGAGGATCCCCGAAAATCCGTATTCCTGGAGGAACCGGAGCCAGTTGTATCCGGTATGCTGGTAATCCCGGAGCGTCACGGTGGCATCTTCCGGGAGCGGGTATTTTTTGATTCCCGAAAAATTTTCGAGGGACTTCTTCATCTGGACGATTTCTTTCGCGAGCCGGAATTCGGAAAAATCCCCCTTGGACGCTTCCCGGAGGAGCCCGACGGAGTATTTTCCGATTTTCACGGTACTCTCGATATTTTTTTCCGTGATGCCGAGTTCATCCCATTCTTTGAGCGTTTTTTGTACGTCGTGCTTGAGCAGGAACACCGTCCCGTCGTCGAGCGTGACGTATTTGCCTCATCGTTTCATCGCCCGGAGGATTTCTTTCGACTGGGCGATTTCCCGGTCGCCGATGGCGAACTTGACGTCGAGATCGAACCAGTCTTCCCCCGATCCGACTTCGATCCGCGCCGAAAGCGGCTTCGAGGCTACGCGCTTGGCGGCCTGGCGGTATTCGACCCGCAGGCCTTCGGCAACGAGCGTTTCGACGGTATCGAAAAACCGGTCGGAACGCTCGTCCACGGCCTTGGAAAAAGAGCAGGTTTCCGCTTCGGTTTCGTCGGCCTGGGCCATGAGCTCCCGGATTCTCCCGATTTCCGATTTCTCCAGCGACGGGTTTCTGCGGACGAGCGTTGCCCCGTCCAGGAAGTAGTTCGTTTCCGCGTTCGGCAAAACGGTTTTCGAGCCGTACGAGAGGCGGTACCGGACGAGGATGCTGAGGAAGTCCGAATCGATTTCTATGGTCAGGACCAATTCCGGAGTTCCCATCGGGGCCTCGTCCTCCAGGAAGCCGATGGTACCGGCGTGTTCCAAGAGCTTTTCGAAGGCCGGTTCTTTCCGCAGGGCATTCCATTCGCCTTCGGAAAGCTCGACTTCCTTATGTCCCAGGGTGGCCACGAAGGACCGGGGGAGATCGGTTTGGAAAAATCAGATCGTCGCCTGGTTTTCGAGGTAGGCGAACCAGCCGGTTCCGCTCGCGTGGAAGAGGGTTTGCTTTTTGAGGGGCGCGGTTCCGGCTTGCGACGGGCCGTTTTGGAGAAACAGCGAAACCGTATACGAGGATACGCCGTCTTTCGTATTTTTTTCCACGCCGATCCGGAGCCGCCCCGGTTCTTTTTTGACGACGAGGGGCGCGTTTTCCAAATCGGAAACGGGTTCCGTCGCCTGCGTCAGGAGCTGCATGAAAAATTCCGGAGCCCGCTTGAAGCTCATCCGGGGATTCCTCGCCGAACTACCCCACCGGGATTCCCCGTTGTTTTTCTCTTCGAGGAACGGGGTGAATTTTTGGTATTTCGCGTCGTATATGTCGCCTCTGAAGAGTTTTTTCCCGACGGAAAGATGCCCGGATTTCTGGATTTTCCCCTGGTACAGCGACAGGAACAGGTCGTTCTTCTCCAGGCTGACGCCGCGGAGGATTTCCACTTTGATCCGCAGGTGTTCCGCGTCGGGATTCTTCGGGGCGGGAGGGGCCGAAAGGCCGGAGAAAATATCCAGCGGAGACGCAGAAGGAAGCGGGGTAACCGAGGATTTTTTGACGAGGTATTCGGGATGGTGTTTCAGGAAATATTCGATCATGCCCGCATCCAGGTTTTTCGGGAGGTTGGCAAGCAGCTTGGGGTTCACCATGTACCGATCGGAAAGTTTTCCTTGGCCCCCCGTCGTTTCGCTCACGGATTCGCTCGGGAGGCGCGCCGGAGAGAGCTTCAGGGAGAGATCGTCGAGAATGTCATAGTCCTCCGCGATTTTCCGCGCGAACCCGCCGACGTGCTTGCAGCGCCCGTTGCTCCGGAACGAAGGGCAGTCGCACGATCCCACGAGCGAGCCCGAAGGCTTCCGGATCGCGAGGCCGAGATGGTAGAGGCTCGTTCATCGGACCGTTCCTTCGAAAGACAGGGCATCGGCGGTTTCCGACATGGCGATTTTTGCGGTTTTGTTCTTGTACGGGGCGCTCCTTCTCCAGAATACCTCGCCGATCAGGGATCTCGTTCGTTGCAGGAGGGGAAAAATCATGGGCGGCGATTGGAAATATTTCGGGCAACACTATATGGATTTTTTAAAAAAATCAACCATTGCCGGCTTGGCATAAAAACTTTGCCGATCGGATGGCGATTCGAAAATGGGACACGGGTCGGATGGGCGACGGGAGGCGTGCCTCACCAAATTTGATTTCCATTTTTTTCCTTTACCATGTTCCCCGAGGAAATCTTTCCCGGAGCGTTTTTCGGATGTCGACGCGCCAGAGATATTCCTTCCTTTCCGTAAAAATCAAAGAAATGTTTGCTTTTTTCCTGAATTTGTCGTTTATTATGGCTCATCCGAATCCGGATTTCCCGTTGGATATAAGCCGCTGGCTCATGGTATCCGATCGGGTCCATACTTCTACAACCCCTTTGACCATGGAAACCTTCGAATTGCTCGCATGAGCGTCCGTGACGGTCGGCGATCTCACCGTGAAGAACCTCTGAGGCGGACACAAGATCTCTATGAACGAGTCCGGCGGACGGGGCGGGGATCTGACCTATGCCGACCTCGAATTCGGCTTTAACGGGATGACCGAAAGCTGGATGGCCTATCATCCGGAACCGGGAGAAGGCGAGAGGCCGTACATGGACATCGGCCCGTACCGCATCCGCATCCTCAGCGTCGGCTGGAACGGGGAACACGCGCGGTTTACCGTGGAACGTACGGCACCTACCGCGCCCCATGCCGAGGCCGCACCTGCTACCGAGGTATTTCCGCGAAGCCAGCCGGTCAATACTGCCCCCTTCGTATGAACCACCGTCGTTCTCAAATGGGGAGAAACTTCCGACTTCCGGAATATCCGCATCACCCATTCGGGAGGAACTCAAAAAATCGCGTTCGACGGTTCCGATCCGAGCAACGTCCATCTCGTGCTGACGAATGCCGATACCGGCGAAACGAAGGAATTCCGCACCGAATACGAAAATACGACCGGTTCGGCGGACGCGGATCTGCGGTTCGGCACGATCGCGATCCGGATTGTCAAAATTTCTCCCGGAGCCGCCGAAGTGACGCTGATTATCCGGGAGGATTCGGCCGAATAGGCACGGTCACCGTTATTGCGCGTACCTCGTCCAGCCCTTTTTGATGTCCTCGATCGCCTTCGCGCCTTCGTCGTTGCCGATCATGGCCAGATTGAGCGCGTTTTGCCGCGCTTCCAGCCGATGGACCTGGTCCATGGTAATGCCTTCCAACGACAGGATGTCCAATATGGGTTTTTGCAATCCCGGCCCGACTTCGTAGTCTTCCAGCATGTTGAGGAAAACCGGGATATAGTGCCCGTTGATCTCCGCGAGTTCCGTCCGTTGTTCCGGGGTCAGGTAGGGGAGGACCATCTCGACGTTGCGGAGGCTCCGCAGGACGTGGGATACTTTTTGGAAGGTGACCGTGTCGAATTCGTGCCGGTTTTCCGGGGAAGCGTACATCTCATAGGTTTCCGGGGGAGTGTTCCGGATTCACCGGCGGATTTCGGCGAGGGTGTCGTTGGCCGATCGGATTCGGATTTCTTGGTCGTGGGAGAGGATTTCTGGGTGGTTCCGGACGGGTGGCAAATAGGAGCCGGTCACGGGTGTTTCGAGGTTCGGGCGGTTGGCGGCATTGGCGGCATGGAGCATGGACGAGTTTTTTTAGGAAATGTATACCTAAGCGAATTTGGTTAGGTATACCCGGATTATGCCCTACTATTTTTTGGGATTCAAGCCGGGATTTCCGATTTTTCTGGAGCGGCATTTCTTGACATTATTACCGAAATGAATATGAATTATACGGTAATACCGTTCCACCATGAACTCAAAAATTCCCCGGGATTCCGACGAGCTTTCGTTCGATCATTTTCAAATCGGCTTTCCAGAGGAGTCGGTACCGGACGTTGAACCCCTCGCGAAAGCCATAGTTGCCCGGAGTTCGGAAGCGGCATCGGACGCGCTCGCGTTCCGACGTCCCCAGAGCACGTCTCCGTCCCGCATGGCGGACGGAAAATTCCGACTGACCACGGCTGAACGAACGAATATCACTCCCGCCACTGCCGTAGTCCTGATGAATTACCCGAGGGTCCTCGAACGGTTCCAGGCCGCTTGGGGCAAGCACGACGAATTTCAGATTCTCATTCGGGAAGTCGGTTTCATGGACGCGAAACGTTTCGTGAATACCACCACTTCGCTTGCCGGACGTAAGGGATTTCCCGCTGAAGCGTTGGAAGAAATCAACGAGCTCATTGCCACGCACGATGCCAGGTTTGGCAAATTCCTGTCCCTTGTCGAAAAATAGTTGTTGACTGAGGATCTTTTTCTATACCCAACAGGAATTGGGTATAAACATCCATTACGACTAAAACATGGCAAAAAATCTCATCGCGGCCGTCCTGCTCGCCCAAGCAGTGTCATGCAATTCTCCTGGCTTCCAGCCACGTTCGGTCTTGGAGCGACCCTTGGACGCTTCGGTATTGCGGGCCGATACTACGGCCGATGCCGTGAATTCGATACTTTCCCGAGACTTCTTGGTTTTAGATACCGTTTTGTCGAAAGCTCCCGGGCTTCCGATATTCAAAACGGCGGTTCGCAATACCCAGATTTCCAACAAAGAGCCATTGGGGATGGCCGGGGTTCCCAAACGCTTCGGCGAATACTTCGGGTACAACCAGTACGAAGCTATCCTCGTCCGAGATAACGGTTTCGTCCCGAAACCCAAATCGAAAGGGAAGCCCGTCATCGGAGCATCCCTCGGGGACTTCAAAGAAGTGAAGTTCCCGCACGTCTACTATGGATTGGAAACCGAGTTTCCGCAATCGCTCCGGGAACTGGCCCGCAAAGACGAAAAAGTGGCGAGGTCGCTGGCCGGCGTCCGCGATTTCATCCTCATCCGAAAGACTTCGCGCGGCAAAACCGCGCTCGCGTACTACCAGGGGGAAAAATTGTTCCTCGCCACCCACGTTTCCACGGGAAAAGCGGATCGCAAGACGCCGCCATGACTCTTCGCGTCAGGATTCCGCCAGTCCTACAAAAAATCGAGCCTCTACGAAAGCGCTCCGATGCCGTACGCGATACAGGTGGACGGCCATATTTTTCTCCATCATGGGCGAGCGAACGGATCGCCGCTTTCGCACGGTTGTATCCGGGTTCCGGGTTTTTATCAGGAAATCCTGTTCCGGGAGATCAAAAGCAACACGAGAATTCTCATCTCCATCTAGAGTCCTCCCTGATTCGAACCGAACTAATACCATATTAATCTAACTCCACGTATTTTTGCTTGGAGACTAAGCCAGGAGGAAGTCGATGTTGTACAGGAGTTTGCTCCCGATCTTGTTCGCGTCCAAACTCTCGCTCTTGGTCTCGTTCACGGGGCTCGGTTTATGATAGTAATAGCCCTGGATGATGAATCCGAGGAGGTTGGCGATTCTCAGGAGATGATCGTCCCCGCGATCCCGGATCTGTTCGATGGTGTACTTGATACCGTGGTATTTGCAATACGAAACGAGATTGATCAGGCGAAGGATCGGGGAGGTGATATCGTTCTGGCAGTGCTTGCTGATATCCTTGAGCGTAATGCTTCATTCCGGCCAATCCTTGGTAATGTCGTGGATCATCTGGAGGGTTTCTTTGTTCGTATAATCGAATTTCACCTCGTCGCCTTTGCCAAAAATCGGGATGCTCGCGTTTTTCGGTTCTTCGTCGAACGGCGAGATGTTGCTTTCGAGGAACGTCGGATCGTTGATATCCGCGATGTCGAGGTATTCCATGTGCTGGGATTTTCTCCCGTCGAAGTCGTTGATGGCCGACTGGGGGATATGGATAGCCCGGAGCTTGTTGAATTTGTCGTAGTCTTCGTCCGTTCCCCGGAAGTCGTCCAGCGCGAAATGGAATCCGTGCATCTTGAGGATTTTCAGATTCTTGAGAATGTTCGCGTCTTCCGAATTGAGCGCTGAGGATTCGAGGATTTCAAGGGTAATCCCATGGCCGTTGACCCGCTTCACCCGGGTCATGTTCCCAATGAGGAATTCCGAAAAATCCGGATCCATGAGTTCTTCACACTTGATATTGAGCGAGAACGGTTTTTCCAACGAGACGGCCTCTTCGATCGCGTTCGACAGGATACGTCGGGATACCACCTTGTACTGTTCGAACAAATCCAGATACGCGAAGGCTTCCTGGAGCGGCAGGAGTTTTTCCCGGTCGCTGTCGGGATCCTGGAACCGGACGAGGATTTCCGATCCGACCAATTGGCCGTGACGGTATTTCTTCTGATGGAATATGAGCGGCTTCACGTCGCCGGATCTTTCGACGAAAATCTCGTGGAAAAGCGCATATTGGTTGAGGTCGATATATCCGGAAGTGTCTTTCTTCAGTTGTTCCTGGATGAGTTTTTCCGCAGGGGAGAGGAATTGCGAGAGGACCTTGGGGTTGGAAATGCGGATGATGAATTCGCGGAGCTGCCGGGCAACCACGCCGGTAAAAAGCTTGTAGATATCGGAAGGGCACCGGGTCCCCGGTTCGTATTCGTGTTCGACCATGCCGGCGTTTTCGAGCGGATATTCGATAATGGCGGTATACCCGTATCCGATGGGAACTTCGTTCGTGACTCGGAAGTCGCCCATCCTTGGGCGGTGCTGATTGGCACGTTCGATGCTGACGTCGAATACCCCGTCGTAGGCAATCATGATGATTTCCGCCATACCCCGGAGCAAGCCAGTGGTATTCCGGTGATTCGACTTGGAAAATTCCGTTTCGTACTCCCCCTTTTTCTGATTTTCCATAAGGTTCCGTTCCGAGAGTTCCATGCTGACGATGATTTCGTCGATCCCTGCGGCGATTTTTTTGGAAATCTCGTTTTCGTAGTTCCGGTAATTGTAGTCGTTGAGCAGTACGGCGAGTCCGATTCTGGCTTGCCAGAGCGGATGTGGAGGAAGAAATGCCGGTTCCCGGACGATCGTGCTCCCGCTCGAAACCGATTGTTTCGCGTCCCGTTCGTTCAGGTACGTCCGAAGGAAAACCTGGGACATACTGGTACATTCGTTCTGTTGCCGGCCGTTTCCCTGGGAATAGAACAACTTATATCCCTTGATGAAGTGGGTTTCCGCTTCGTCAAGCGTTTTTTTGAGTTCGCCGAAGCGAGAGTAGAGATTGGCGAGGCGTATCCGGATGCTTCCGGAAAGGTTCACGTGCATCGGATGATGGGGGAGGCCTCCGAGATACGTTTCCAGTTGGCATACCGACGATTGGAACGTTTCGATTTCGTCTTCGTCGAGGTTTCCCAAATCGATCTGGGGAACTCCAAGCCGTCGCAGGATCTCGTCGATGATGGCGAGCACGTATCCTTGGCAGTTGTCCATCGGATGGTAGGTAATCGGTTCTTCCGGGCTTCCGAGGATGTTGTTGAGGAGCTTTCCCAGCCTGACTCCGTCGAGCGCGTCGTCAGGAAGGGCTTTGAGCGTATGGGTGAAGGTGTCGAGTTCCGCTTGGTGCGCGACGATGTCTACCATATAATCGGGAATTTTATGCGGATAGTATTCCGTGATTTCCGTAATGAATTTTTTTACGCTGTAACCTCCGATGGACTTGGTAATGGCCATTTCCAATTCTTTCCGCCCCTCCTCGTCTTTGCGCTCGTTGAGCATAGAATAGTAGAGGCGTTTGTAGTAGAAATCGTAAAAAATCTCGATCATCCGGACCAGGGCTTTTTCTTTTGATATTTCCGGCATCTGGTTCGAATTCGTCAGGGCTTTTCCCCGGCTGAGACGGAAATTGTGGGTGGTCTTGTATACCGAAATGAGTTCTTCGCTGCTCTGTCGGGCGATGAGGTGGGCCTGAATCGAGATAATGGCCTTGAGGCACTTCACTTCGTTCCTCGTCGACCACTCGCGGAATTGGATGAGGTAGATGTCGGTAAAACTCGCCCGGAAAAAAATCATTTCCTGTCCGAGGATATCTTCTTTCTCATAGGCGGAAATCGCGGATTCCCCGATGCTGTCGTAGATTCTGGCATCGAACGTAGCAGAGTTTTTGGAATATTTTGCCATCACGGATTCCACCAGATCCATCGCGGCAAGGAATATTTCCCGGAGTTCGTCGTAGGCGGAAGGGTTCGGCAACCGGATTTCCATGCTGTTGATGATCAGGTTCAGGATCATTTTTGTTTTGAGGACCGCGAGTTCCCGTTCCTTGATATTTTTCTGTTCCCAAGAATCCAAAAGCTCCGTGACGATCCTCGCGAAATCATAAACCCCGTCGGTCTTGGCAAACAGCGTCCCCCGGGGGCTACCGAGCAGCCAGGCCGTGGTCGCGATCCGGGCCCGGCTGTCGGTGCTCGCGTTGCGGGCTCGTGAAAGGAACGTCTGTTGCGACATCCAGTCGATAATTTTCCGGTCCATCTCGGTGCTGAGGACGATGATTTTCCGGAGGGGAGTAATCGCGTTGTCGCCTACGGCCTTCGATTTGAGGTACTCCATCGCCCTCGTAAAAAGGGGACTGGATGGGCTTTCCATTTCCAGCGCTTGCAATATGTTGGACCCATCGATTTCGACACTTTGGTTTTCGAACGATGAAAGGGGGGGGATTTCCGGCATGGAATGTGTATGCTTTTTTATTGATTCCAAGGTATATTACGAGCATTCCGTATTATTCAAATGAAAGTTGTACGATATTATTGACAAAATAACAATTTTTATGTATGTCAAGCTTTGACGACAACTTCGGAATCATAATCCTTTCGCATTCTCCCCATTGTCGATATACTGCTCTCCAGCACTCCCAAATGCTCAGGCCTTATCCATTTCCAAAAATGACCCGTCGGATATCGCGTCGGAGAGAGCGGCGTATTCGCTTTTTCCGGTCGCTGGGCATATGATCCGGCATTTCCATTAATCATCTTCCGTTCCCATGCAGGTCTCGCTCGATATTTTTGACAAAACCGTGCCGGATTCCGCCCCGGTTTTCCGAACCGACGTACGGATCGACCGCGGTTCGCGCTACGGTTTCGGATACGCGAAAGTTTCCGGCAAGTCCGAAATCCAGGATTTCCTGAAGCTCGTGCGGCAAACCAAGCCGTTCGTCAGCGCGGACCACAACAGCTATGCCTTCCGGGTACGCTCTCCCGAAGGCATCCTCGTCGAGGGGAAGGGGGACGACGGGGAATCGGGCGCCGGACAATGCATCCTTCGGGAACTCCAACGCGGGGAAGTCGAGCAGTGCTGCCTGGTGGTATCCCGGCACTTCTGAGGCATCATGCTCCATGCCGACCGGTTCAGGCACGTGGTGGACGTGGCACGGGAAGCCGTGGGGGAACTGAAAAAATAACATTTTCGGCTTAGCCGTTCCGATGGTGCATTACGATATACCCAACGGGAATTGAAAAAATGGCATTCCCATGCCTCCGCGCGGTCAGTCGGGACGGGTTCTTGGATTTTTTCCCAAAAACTCCTTTTGACTTATAAAATATATTTATACAATACGCAGGCTTTATACCCATTTTGGGGATTCGCCAAGCGGTAAGGCAGAGGACTTTGACTCCTCCATGCGGGGGTTCGAATCCCTCATCCCCAGCCATCAGCATCCCATACCCCGGGCGTTACTGGCAAAATAGAGCGAAAAATATCCGACGGAATCCGCGAATTGCATTTACAAAATCCAAAAACTCCTATAATTTTGAAACTATGATAGCCATCGTTGAAGTCGGAAGCAAACAGTATCAGGTTACGGCCTGAGAAATTATCGACGTGGACCACCAGGACGTCGAAATCGGTGAAACCATCCCCCTTACGGTTCTTTTGACCGCGTCGGAAGACGGTACTACGGTAAACGTGGGTACCCCTACGGTGACCGGTGTCGTTATCGAAGGCAAGGTCATCGAGCACTATGACGCGGACAAAATTACCGTGTTCAAAATGAAGTCCAAAAAACGCTACAGCCGTACCAAAGGGTTCCGAGCCAGCCGCACGAGGCTCGAAATCGGAAAGATAGCATAAGTAACAACGGTCTTTCCAAAGAGCGGTAGCTCTCGAAAAAGACCTTTTTTATTCCTAAATTTTCCCCAATGAAATTTAAAGTGAATATCAAAGCCCGATTGGAACGCCACGCGCGAAACAGCCATGTGTTCCAAATGAACAAAGCCATGAAGGTCATTTCCACATTCAAAATCGTCGCGCTGATATTTGCCATTATCCTTCCGATCTACCCGACGTTCTGATATATGTCGGGCATCACGGAGACCAGCGTTTGAGATTACGACAATTCCACGATTATCACCTCGTACGACGAGGCTCCCGAAGATTCGTCTTTTTCCAAGGAGACCGGTTTCATACGGCCGGACGGCGATTTGACGACCGACCGCGATACGGCCGGCATGAACGAATTGATCCCGTACGTCGTGGAGAAGGGGGATTCCTTTTCTTCCATCGCCGACAAGTTCAATATCAGCATCAATTCCGTCATCTGGGCGAACAACTTCACCAAGTCGACGGTGCTCAAACCAGGCATCGCCATCAAGATTCCTCCGGTTTCCGGATTGGCCTACAAAGTCCAAGCGGGGGAGACCGTAGCCATGATTTCCGAAAAATTCAAGGTTTCGGAAGATAAGATTCGCGATCAGAACGGCCTCAGGGCCAACCAGGATCTGTTGTTGGATCAGAATCTCCTGATTCCCGGAGCGATCCGCATCGTCGAAGTCCAAAAGAAAATGGAAAGCCCCGAAGTCCTCGCGGCGAATGCCGTCAAGGATTCCGGCAAGAAACCGGGAGTTGTCGATCCCAAGAAGAAGCCGGTGGTGACCATTGCCCCTCCCGCCAAAAAGAAGCCCAATACCAAGGGGGCGTATCTGGTCAAGTACAATGGGAACTCCAAAGGATTCGCTTGGGGGAATTGCACGTATTACGTGGCGCTCAACAAGAACGTAACCTGGCGCGGGAACGCGAACCAATGGATGAGGAACGCGGCCGCGGCCGGCGTGTCTACCGGAACCAAGCCGGTTGCCGGAGCCATCGTCTCGTTTTCCGGACACGGATACAACGGGTATTACGGGCACGTGGGAATCGTGGTGGATATCGATGGGGAAGACATTATCGTCAAGGACATGAACTACCGCCGGCTGAACGAAGTCACGGTACGTCGGATTCCGGTAGGACATAGTTCGATCCGGGGGTATATTTACGTGGATTAAATCATCGGTCTATTATGTAAGAAAATCCCTTTTTGGGATTTTCTTTTGATTTTCCCAAAAAACCGTATTACACTGTCCCCCGAATCCTACCCTCTCATTTTCATCCCCATGAAAACCCCCAACAGCCAGTACTTCCTCGCTTTCGGCCTTTTCGCCGTATCCGCCCTCGCCGTGTTCTGAACTATG
>CAIVSN010000142.1 GCA_903908595.1 uncultured bacterium | reverse complement strand
GCCCTCTCTAACATCCTCCTTACGGACTCCGTAGGTACGGTTATCGGAACGGCTTCTGACGTTACTGCAAACGGAGCGAAATTCGCAAATCTTGACAGCAGTTCTGCTAGCTCGATCGCGATGGACAAGTCTGCTACTTTCTACGTAGTCGCTGATGTTAACTCATCTACCGATCAATCGGGCGTCGTAGTAAACGTGGTTACTGCCGGTTCTAACATTACCGGGTCAAACGGAGCACTCGTTGCTATGGCTGGCGTAACCGTTGTTGGGCCTTCCCACGACGTTGCCCAGAATACCTTCAAGGTGGCTCTCGTAACTCCAACGAGCAAGAACATTGCTACTGACGCTATGCGGTTCACGGTATACGCTTACGGTAAAAACACCGTTACCCTTTCCGGAGCTACATTCGCAAACGTTCTCTCTGGTTACACCGGAGGTACGCTTACTATCGTTCGTGCGAGCGATAACGCAACCGTAGCTACTGGCGTAGGAACTACTGGCGCAGTTACCTTCAATGCAGGTACTACCGTCGATGCTAACACTTCTTCAACGTACATCGTTAAGTTGGTTGGTGCTGTCGGAAACGGTACTGCTACGACTCCAGACTGGTCAGTTCAACTGACGAGCCTTCAGGTAGGTACTCTCGACGCTGCTAATTACCCGAAGAACGCTGAAACATTCCCTCTTACTTCCGTAAAATAATTTTACAGATTTAGGTTCTTGTTTCTCGGTTCCGCAAGGTACTCTGCAAAAAAATCCCCCTTCTCTTCGGAGATGGGGGATTTTTTGTGCTTCGTGTTTATTTACATATAATCCAAACCAGTTATTTATTATAGGCATATGGCAAAAATTCCCGATAGGGACAAAGAAAACGTTCTCGTAAAGATAACCGTAAGCGAATACCGAACCCTGGAAAAATTGGATTTTTTTTCCAGTTGAACCGACCATGATGAAGGTTGGGAAACGGTTGCAGATTTCGAATGATGAGTACCGGCAACGGAAGTCCTTTCCTATATCAAGTCACTTCGATAATATGGTGAAAAAATGGCAGAAGCAGATTGCCAAAATCAATTCCTCCGGGCGTATCGATATTGGTAAAATCGTGGATGATTTGCTGACCGGCAATGTTTCCTGATACGATATCAAGCCACTCCAAGGGAAAATTAATATTTTTCGATTAAAGACTTCCAAGTACCGTATACTCTTTTCCAAATGAGATTCTATTCAGATAGTAAAGATAGATATACCCAATAGGAATTGGTTTCCCGGTTTTTCCAGCCACGTATCCGGACATCTTTTATTTTTTTCTTCGGTCACTTATTCCCGATAAGCTCCCGAAAGAAGAAAAATAAAACCTGTTCCGAATCTATGACCGTAAAATACCGAAAACCAATTCCTATTGGGTATAAACGTGGAGATGTGTACAAAGGGTTATAGAAAAATCCCCCTTCTCTTCGGAGACGGGGGATTTTTTGTGAATTTCCGGGTTGTTTTTGTTTTTCTTCGGGTTTGGATATACTATATTTGTTGCATAATTTTTTTGAAAACATGAGTCTATCAAATTTTAAGAACAGTAGTTCCTTTGATATTGAAGAAATATCTACTCAGGAATTGAATGAACTCCGTGTTCGTGAAACGGAAGAAGATTTTGATTTTGAGGAATTGAAAAAATTCGTAAAGCTTAATAAAAAGCTCACGAATGTATAAGATAGTTTTCAAAAAATCGGCCGCGAAAGAGTTTTTATCCATACCGTCAAAGTATCAGGAAGAAATAGAAGAAAGCTTGACCATCTTGTCTGTTTGAAGGACGGATCTGCTTGATATCAAGATATTGCAACCCAAAGAAGAAAAAAGATATAGGCTCAGAGTCTGAAAATACCGAGTCATTTACAAAATGGAAAAAGATCAATTGATAATATCCGTTATAAAGATTTGAGCGAGATGAGATGTGTATAAATAATTCTCATGAATTGAACCAGACAATGTTTACTTTTTAAATCCCTTTTATGCATGCTAAAAAATAGCAGAAGCAAATGAAAAATCTCCCTGGACGGGGGATTTTTTGTGTTTTCCGCCATGTCTGATATACTCTGCTTATGAATGGAATCACCCTCGCTATTTCCGCTGGAGTCCTCGTATTTTTCGGGGTATTGCTGGCTCGGTATTACCGACATCGCCGTTTCGGACAGATGCTCGATATCGTGTTTTTGCGCGTCCTCTTGCCACGGAGAGACAGCGATAGCGATGAGAAGCGGGAGACGACCCGGGATTTCAAAGAGCAAATCAGCCTGATGGAACAACTCCTCGTCGGTTTCCGGTCCATGGGGGAGAACGGGTTCATGAGCCGTTTTTTCGGTGCTTCCAGCCTTTCGCTCGAGATCGTTTCCCATGCGGGGGAGATTTCGCTCGTGGTAGTCGCTCCTACCAAAATCCGGTGAGCCATCGAGAAGCTGATAACCGGAATGTATTCGGATGCGCTCGTGGAACAAATCGACGAAATGAATATTTTCGAGGGGCGCAACGTGGTTCGCTGAGGCCAGCTCATTACGAAGAAGTCGTATTTCGAACCCATCAAATCCTATCAGAAGCTCGAATCCGATCCGATGAACGCGGTACTTGGAGCGTTAGCCAAGCTTTCTCCGGCGGAAAGCGCAATCGTCCAGATCGCGATTTCCCCCATGCGCGATACTTGGCAATCCAAAGCGCTCAAATTCGAGAAATCATTGGGGAAATCCGGTCACGGATTCGGTATCGGAAAACTTTTCGGCACCCTGTTCGGCGGGGTGGACGACCATGAATCGAAGGATTCCCACGATTCCGACGAGCACGCGACGGAAAAGGAGTGAATCCGCGAGAAGGCCAAGAAGACGGGTTTCCGTACCTCGATCCGGGTGCTGGCGGCGGGCGTGCACGAAAAGTCCATCGAGTCCATCGTGTCGAATATCGCCGCAGCCTATGCCCAGTATGGAGCTCCGGGATATAATAGCCTCAAGCTTACCCGAATTCGCGCGTTTGATCAGTTTCTGGCACAATACCTCGCGAGGTCGTCGAACTCTTCGCATTCGACGATATTTACGACCGAAGAATTGGCGTCGCTCTTCCATTTTCCCCATTCCAAGTACAACCGCATCGCGGAAATCCGATGGCAGAATTTCAAAATCGTGAAGGCGCCTATCAATATTCCCCACGAAGGATTGCTGCTCGGTACCAATACCTATCAGGGCGTTACGAGGAATATCTACCTCAAGAACGAGGACCGGTTCCGGCATTTCTACGTCATCGGGCAGACGGGTACGGGAAAATCAAGCATACTCCAGTCCATGGCCCGTCAGGATATCCGGGCCGGGCGCGGCATCGCGGTAATCGATCCCCATGGCGACCTGGCCAAGGATTTGCTCCCGTTCGTCCCGAAAACCCGTTCCGAGGATATCATCTATTTCGATCCCGCGGATATGGCGAGGCCGCTCGGTATCAACATTCTCGAAGCGGGAAGCGACGACGAGAAGCAGATCGTGGCCCAGGACGCGCTCAATATCATGATCAAGCTCTTCGGATCCGAGATATTCGGACCTCGAATCCAGGACTATTTCCGCAACGGGGTACTGACGCTCATGGACTATCCCGGAGGCTGTGCCCTTACGGACATCCTTCGGCTCTTTACGGACGACGAATTCCAGAAAGAGCGTCGTCGGACGGTCAAAGACCCCGTAGTACGCGGCTGGTGGGACCAGACGTTCGCCAAGATGGGGGAGCGCGAAAAAGGCGAAATCATCCCGTATTTCGCCGCGAAATTCGGCGGGTTCATCACGAACAAGCTGATGCGGAACATTATCGGGCAGACGAAGAGCTCGTTCGATGTCTACGATTGCATGCAGACGTCGAAAATCCTCTTTATCAACCTGTCCAAGGGGGTATTGGGGGACTTCAATTCGAATCTCCTCGGGCTGATCCTGGTATCCAAGATCCAGATGGCCGCCATGCGGAGGCAGAGTATCGATAGACAGGATCGACACGATTTTTTCCTCTATATCGACGAGTTCCAGAACTACATCACCGAATCCATCGAATCCATCCTTTCCGAAGCCCGGAAGTACCGGCTTGGGCTCGTGGTAGCCCACCAGTATCTCGGACAGCTCCAGAAATCCGACGCGCTGACCAAGTCGAACGTGAATCTCAAGGACGCGATTTTCGGGAACGTCGGGTCGATGATGTCGTACAAGGTCGGTCCCGAAGATGCGGAATTTTTGGCAAAGCAGTTCAACCCAGCGTTTTCCGACATGGACCTCGTGAACATGGATAAGTACAAGTGAGTTGCCAAAATTGCCATAGATGGACAACCATCGACACCGTTCAGCCTTACCCCGACCAGTCCGTACCTGGAGACGGGAAATCTCAAACTCGCCAAGGCGTATCGGGAGATTTCCCGCTTGAAATACGGACGGGAAAGGGAATTTATAGAAAAGGAAATTAATTTTCGCATATGAGTCATGTAAATTTTCGCACATTGCGTATCGGTTTCTGAATATCGGCCGTATTCTTGTTTTTATTGGGGCACGCTCAGGCGGAAGAGCCACCCGAATTGGGCAAATACCAAGGGTATACCGACGCCGTCGACGCCATGTGTTACGAATCCGACACCAGCAAGGCACCGCCCTGGAATACCCCTTTGGGAACGAACCAAAAGATTCCCACCGAACTCCTGACGATAAAAAAAATATACTACCCCGATATTTTCGATCCCCAGTCCAACGAAAAATTCAAGAAGGGTATCGAGGAAGTCAAAGGCACTCAGGACGAATTGCAGGCGACCGTGGCTTTGGAAAGCCAGAATCTTCCCCTTGGATCGCAAGTCGAAAAAGCCTCCCTGCTCTATAAAGAGCGCATGAATGCCGTGTATGCCTGCGCGGTCCTGAACGCGAAATACAAAATCCATACCCGCCTCGTTAAACAGTTCAAGCCCGAGGGTACCAACATCGTCCGGAAACTAGAACAGGCTACTCAGCAAATCGAAGCTCAGATGACCACCCGTGGTTGCCGGAACGTTTCCAAGGAAGAAGGCGAGGGTTCGGAACTGAGCGTCAAGCGTTCCCTGGTGCGGGGAAGCATCATTGAGTACTGCAATTACCGTCACTATTTGGACTATGTCGATTTCAATGTCAGGAACCAGCTGTCGGAAGTCATTAAGAACGAGAACAAGATGAGAGGTTCCAGTGCCGCGAATCCCAATGCTCCCGATGACCGGTTCCCGAGCAGCGAATCGATCGCGACGGCTATCGGCGATATTGGCAATCGTACTACGAACGAAATCGCCCACACCCAGAAGGTATTCGACGACGCGTTCGACGCGTACCGCGAGTTCGAGCAGACCTATGGTTCGCATATCCTCATGGTCATGATCGAAGACCGGTACCTGATGATCCGCGAATATCTCCGGGATACGATGAACCCGATCGGGCAGGTTATTTACAAGGCATCGAACGCTCAGAGCACGGGAAGATAGGTGGAAATCACCGATTGCATGTCCAGGGGTATCGGAGCCGTAACCGTCATTTTTTTTCGGGTTTCCGGATGGGTGAATTCGAGCTTCCAGGCGTGGAGCATTTGCCGTTGGGCGGTTCATTTGAGGGTATAATTCCGGTTTGCGGAAGTGCTTCCGTATGCGGCATCCCCGAGAATCGGATGCCCGATGGAGCTCAAGTGCACCCGAATCTGATGCATCCTTCCCGTTTCGAGACCGACTTCCAGCAGACTGAGCCCGCCGCCGACGGCGAGGCTCCGATAGTGGGTGATTGCTTTTTGTCATGCGGGGTCGATCCGGACTTTCGATTCGTTCTTCGCGTTTTCGACACGGAGCAACGGGCTTCGGATCGAATTGCCCCCCTTCAGTTCCCCGACCGCTATGGCCAGGTATTCCTTCCGTATCCGGTGCGCCTGCAATTCTTCCAGCAAAAAATTCAAACCGTGTCGATCTTTGGCAATCAAGAGCACCCCCGTGGTATCACGATCAATCCGGTGAACGAGCGACGGGGCAAAGATCGGAGTGCGGGATTTGGCTCAGAGATAGTCTTGAGCCAACTGGATTATGGACACTTCCGTCGTTTTGTGGTCGCCAGGATGGACATTGATTTTTGCCGGTTTGTTCAATGCCAGGATTGAATCGTCTTCATAAATGATCCATTTCGGAAACTCGTTGTTTGTCAATGTTGGCAAAATCGGAAGTTCCGCTGCTTTTTGGAAGGCTGCGATTTGATCTTCGGGGAGATGGATTTCCAACCGGTCTCACGCTTCGACGCGATATTCATTATCGACACGTTTGCCATCGATTTTGATTTTTCCGGTCCGGGCAAGCTTGTATATTCCCGAGAGCGGTGCCGATGGGAGAAGCTTCCGTAGATACCGGTCGAGGCGTTGTCATTCGTCCGCTGCGGAGATATCGATGGTTTCCATGCTATTGGAAAACGGCGAAGTCCAGTTCTTCGCTCGTGGTAAGCTGTTGGAGATCCCTCTTGTTGGTACGGCGGAAGCCGTTGGCCATACCTTCGGAACTGACGGTGGTAAAGGGAAGGGCTATCGCGCTGTCCAATTCCATCGCGCCATATGAGCCGCATGTGCCGAGCGGCGGATATTGCGAAAAGCAGCTTTCGTCAGTATTCAGGGTGGTATATTTTCTGATTCGGTATTCCAGGTACGGCACGCTTTTCGCGTTGGCATTTTGGAGCTTGTTTACGAGATTGAATTTGAGCGTGCAGCCTCCGCTGAGGCAGAAATTAGGGTTACTCGCACTCCCCAGTTGGAGCGACAAACTCTTGGGTGCCGCGGTATTGGTAAGGTTTTTCATACAGATATCCCCGAGTTTTATGGGATCCGGTCTATTGATCATGGTGGCATTGATTCAATTTTTCAATGCTGCCAGGTCAGGTGCGCATCCCGTGCCGTAATGGGCGGTCAAGGTTGTTCCAGCGCTATTCGAAAGGCTTACCGTCAATACCGAATATGCTGCGCTTCCCGTGAAAAATTGCGTCGCAATCGAATCTCCCGCTTTTAGGTCCGAGCTTCCCAATTTCGGCATCCGTAAGTCGATTACCATTTCCAGCAAGAGTAGTTTCAGGTTATCTTGTGACAAAGGTTTGATTTTTAGCTGTATCGGATTCCCCGCGTTGATGCGATTCCAGTTCGAATCGTACTCGCTGTTCCCCTTGCCGGGAATCGGGATGATCGCGCTGTTTTGGGTTATGCTGTAGGTCCCGCTCCCGGAAGCCCAGCTCTGGGTTCCGTTTCCCGTGGCTTCCCCCGGTTTCTTATAATTCATGGTAGCGAAGGCTTTTTCTATCATGGAAGCGCTTCGATACAGGGCTACCGCGCTGTGTTCAATCCCCTTCGTGGCCTGGCTGGCAGGGATGATCTTTTCCATGAGCAGGATCATCATGAGCGAAAGCACTCCCATGAGGGCCATGGATACCATGAGGGCGGAACCGGTTCGGTCGCGGGCGAGTTGGAACATAGTTTATTTTCTTAGGTTGAGCGTGGTGGTGATATTGATTTCCGGTACGGCGAGCTTGATAAGCTTGCGCTTTTTCCAGCTGTACCCGAGGCTGAGCCGCATCCTGAGGTACGAATTCGCGAGCGTATCGCTCGTGTCTTTCCAGGCGAGGTTATAATCCAGGTTCGGGTTCAGGAAAAACTGGGCCGAATTCACCGAAATATCCCTGCTGAAAACGTCGATCCATTCGCTGTCTACTCCCGTCGGCAAGTAATTATCGTACATGTTTTTTACCGATCTGCAAGGGAAATCCTGTTGACACTCCCAAGTATCGATTTTTCCGTCATATGACGGGGCGGAACCGGTTTTGGCATGATCGGATCCTAGGTCTTTACCAATGAGGCGAAGCATTTGGAGCCTGCCGATGCAGCCCGATCCCGACCCTGCGCCCGTCGTATCGCAAGGGGCCGTGGGGGGCGCGTCGGGATCCCGCTCGATCTTGAGCCTCAGGAAGAGCCGGGTCGGGATCGCCCCGCTTTTGTTGACGAGGTAGAGTTCCGGAAGCGGGAGGTTTTTTGGGAAAACCGCCGGACCGAGCCCGAGGGATTCGTCGTCGTAGTCGCCGGTAATGCTGTTGTCGCAGTCCTGATCCCCGAGCGACTTTCCGGGTTTGCCACGGCCGTCACAAATCGTCGTGTCATTGTTTCCCCGGCTGTTGTAATCGAAGAATTGGAGCTTGTATTGCCCATACCTTTGATTTTTTCCCGCTTGGGATACCGACGAATCGTTCAGCGCCACATCCAGGGCACAACCGGAGCTAGTGACCGAGGAGGTTGGCGAACTGCTCCGGCAATGGTACCCGCTGTTTCAGAACGTGAGCGTCTTCAAGGTGCCGTCGGATCCGTAATTGCCGTATCCGCTTGGCACGTGGTAGTGCCCTCATGATAGCGAGGTTCCCAGTACGGAACGGTTGAAATATTCCTCGTAGTCGATATCCCCGCCGTCCTTGATGATCGTCGTAAGCTGTTCCACGGAAACGTAGAGCTGTTCGTATACGTCGACGTCGGAAACGATCTTGTTCTTGAAATGGGCAATGTTCCCGAACGCCGAGAACGCCGCGAGGAGGATGCCGGAAAACAGCGTTATCGAAATCACCATCTCTATCAGGGTGAAGCCGGAACGCTTTGAATTTTTTGCCTTTTGGGATGCCGTCGGTGCTTCCGAAGCTTCCGTGAAATACCTCCGGTTTCCAAAAAAATACAGGAGGACGGTTCCCACACTTCGGCCGATCCCGATACCGGTGGGAAATTTCCAAAATGACTTCGGGAACTCGTGGAGGAGGAAATGCAGGCTTGAGAGAAAATGGTTCGATGGCATTTTTTTCCGTTTTTCCTTGCGGAACGCGGAATCAAAAACCATTACAAGGGCATTTGCTAGGCTCGAAACAAAACCGGCGCAGAGTCGGTAGACGTGGAACCAAAGATTGTCCTCGGGTTTTCGTATTGACATACGCACATATAACGACAGAATTTCCCAAAGTCAATATTGCCTTCGTTTACTATTCCGTATAATTCAGTATACATTTCACCTTCTATGACAGTATCTTCCCCGACTTCGTATCGGAAGCTCCGGCTCCGAATCCTGAAAATCACGTCAGCACTCTCATTCAATTTTTTTCATCTCCGCGCTTCTTCCCGTATCGCGTTCTTGGGACAATCGTTCGTTGCCACGAGTTTTCTTTTCCCCTGGTTTGCCTTCGGGGAAAATGACACGTACCTCGTTTTTTCGCGATTCATCGGCGCCGTGGGTTTCTTTCTGGTGCTCAGCATTCTCGGTTCGCTGATTCTCATTTTTTCGAATTCGACGAAGGAAATCCTCAAATACCGGCTGGGGGTCCGGGTTTCTGATGCGGCGGTCATGATCTTTTTCTGAGTCTTTCAGTTTGCTTCCCTGATCATGGGGTTGACGTTCGTCCGTTCTTTGTCATCCTTTACCAAGGACATCGTTTTTTTCGAAGCTCCGATTTTTGCCCTAGTGGGTTCCATCCTGCTTGTCGCCGGTGGCATGCTTGCGTATCGCGAACAGAAAAAAGAGGTGCTTTCTTCCTTGTACATAGAGAACAGTCCGACCACGGACGCCCAGTTCGAAGAATACCGGGCCATATTGGAAAAAGGAAGCGACAAATCGAACATGACCCTTCCCATTTAGGCGACGGATAGCGAATATCACGACTTTCTTGACTTTTCCATGATTCGCAATATATACATACGTACGCAATCCCTTATTTACCCCAACTATGACTCTCGTGTCTAGCGAAGTACATTCCGGTTTCCTCGCGGTCCTGGAAGGCCTCACGGAAAAGGAAAAGGCGGTGATTATGCGTCGAATAGGACTTTCTGGGGAAAGGGAGACTTTGCAATCGATTGGGGACGATTATGGAATCACGAGGGAGCGGGTGCGGCAAATCGAAGACGTGGGAATCAGGAAGATCGGACGCATCGTAAAATCTTCCCGGCTCTTGGAAATCCAATCCAGCGGAGAAAAGATCCTACGGATCCACGGCGGATTGCTTACCCGCGACCGACTCATTTCCCGGGTAATTACCGAACTCGGACTTGATTCCGAAGATATCAATGACGGTATCGTGGAGATTGTCCTCCAATCCGATTTCAACATTCAGAAATCCAAACCCCAGCTTGGAACCCTGACGTATTTCACGCTCCCGGAAGTAAACCGACGGGCTATCTCCGAGATACACAAGGAAGCCCTCAGGGTTTTGAAGAAGCGGGGAGACATCATCGAGAACACGACGCTGTACGAGATGGTCAAGATCAATCTTTTCGCCCAATTCGGCAAAATCGACATCTTGCTTATTGACGCGACGCTCGACGTGTTCCTGGATATCGTGAAGGGAGAAGAGAAGTTCATCGGGTTGGAGAAATGGAAAATCCTCAATCCTTCGACCCTCAAGGACAAGGCCATCTACATTCTCAAGAAGAAAAAAGAGCCAACGCATTTCGTCGACATGACGAATGCTATCGCCGAGCATTTCAAGGAGCCGGTCAAGGTGGCCACGATTCACAACGAACTCATTCGGAACAACGAATTCGTCCTGATCGGACGGGGAATCTACGTCCTCAAGGAATGGGGATACAAGCCTGGAACGGTCCTCGACGTGATCATGGACGTTTTCAACAAGGCAAAAGCCCCGCTTTCCACCGAGGAAATCATCGCGAAAGTCCTCAAGGTCCGCCAGGTAAAAACGAGCACCATCTACATGAACCTCCAAAACCGGAAGTACGTCGAACGTGTTGGGCGGAATATGTACCAATTGAAGCAAAGTTAATTCTGACGATATCCCATCGCTTCCGCAACGTGCGCGGATGCGATTTTTTTTGACGATTCGAGGTCGGCTATGGTTCGGCTTACCCGTAGTATCCGGTGGTAAGCCCGAAGCGAAAGCGCCAGCCGCTCCACGGCTTTTTCCAAGAGCGGGAGCGCGTCGGATTCCGTTTCCAATTCCGCTAGTTCCCGGGGGAGGAGTTCCGCATTGGGTTTCCCCTGCCGGGAAATCGCGATCCGCGACGCATCGGAAACGCGTTCTTTGGCTTCCGCCGTCGTAAGCAAACCGTCGGATTTCTGCCGTATTTCCCCGATGGGAACCCGGGGTACTTGGACGAAGAGGTCGATACGGTCGAGAATCGGTCCGGAGAGTTTGCCCCGGTATTTCAATACTTCGTTGGAGGTGTCCTTACAGACGTGTTCGGGGTCTCCCAAATAGCCGCAGGGGCAGGGATTCATCGCTCCGACCAGCATGAACGACGCGGGATAAGCATACGTGCCGTGAGCGCGGGAAATGCGGATTTCCCGGGATTCCATCGGTTCCCGGAGGGATTCGATGACCGGCCGGGCGAATTCCAGGATTTCGTCCATGAAGAGCACCCCGTGATGCGCGAGGCTCATTTCCCCCGGGTGGCAGTATTTGCCTCATCCCACCACGCTGACCGCGCTTGCGGTATGGTGGATATGCCGGAACGGACGACACCGGCTGGCAATATCGTGGCCGAGTCAGAGAACGGAATATATCTGGGAGACTTCCAGGTTCTCTTCCCCTCGCAAGTCCGGCAGTATGCCTTCCAGGGCGCAACAGAGCATGCTTTTCCCGGATCCCGGGGGTCATTCGAGCAGGATGTTGTGCCGTCCGGTCGCCGCGATTATCAGGCATCGTTTCGCTCGTGCCTGCCCGGCGATGGATTCGAAGGGGACCCGGATCGGTTTTTCCCGCGTTCCGCATTCCTTTTTCGCGATTTCCACGAAAATTCCGTTTTCGAAAAATGTCAGGGCCTCGTTCAGGCAATCGGCCGGGACGATTTCGATTCCGTCGATTCACGATATTTCTTCCGCGCTCGATCTCGGCACCATGACCCGGGAAATCCCCTGTCTCTTCGCGGAAATGACCAACGGGAGGGCTCCGAGCAGCGGCCGGAGCTTTCCGTCGAGCGCGAGTTCCCCGAGGATGAGGGTATCTTTCAGCCGTTCTTCGGCTTCCCGGCTTTCGTTTTCACGGAGTACGAGTCCGGCGGCAATCGCGAGATCGAAATGGCTCCCCGTTTTTTTGACGTGGGCGGGAGCGAGGTTGATCGTTACCCGTTTCAGGGGAAACGACCGATCTGAGTTTTTGATGGCCGATCGTATCCTTTCCCGGCTTTCCTGGATGGACGCGTCTCAGAGCCCGACGATCGTAAAGCTCGGGATTCCGGGTTGCGTGTCGATTTCTATGTCGATGGGCAGTCCGTGGATTCCCTGGAGTACCATCGAATGCAAGAGTCTCATGGATGAATGGGTTACGTTATGCTTAAGCGAATCCGGTTTTCGGTATTTTATGGCCATGGATTCGGAATGGATTGTATGTTTCTTCTTTTGTGAGCGTATCGGCAATACATGGCCGAAGAAAAAAATGAAAGATAACCGAATACGTGACTGGAAAACCGGGAAACCAGATTTGGTTAGGCGCATAACCATACCACGCCAACTCCAATCGTAAAGGAAAAAGTTACGAAAAACGCGCATAATAGTTGCCCGTGGCAATCGGAAGTGGTAGCATGGAAAAAAATCTATGTTCTACCAAATTATCGCGACGGCCCACGCCGCCGGAATCGCCGGAGCCGGGAAAAGCGGCATTTCCACACCCAAGCCGCCGGAACCCGCCGCCGGTTCCTCGTCGAGCTGGGTATTGGACATGCTCGCCAACGCCGGATTCGTCATCCTGCTCTTCCTGCTCCTGCTCTTCGTGGGATACATGTTCGTCAAGCTCCTGCGGATCATGTACGAAATCTACAATGCGCGGCGGCTCGTATATATGCAAATCACCCTCCCGAGGGCCGACTCCAAGCTCGACAAAGAAAAAGAAACGAAAAAGGATTTCAAGGAAAAAATGGGAATCATGTCGATTTTTTATAAATCGATCATCAAGATTTCGAACATTACCTTCTGGGACAGCGTCCGGGACTTCGTTTTCGATCACGCGAAGATTTCCATGGAGCTCATTTACAGCAAGGGGCAATTGTCGTTTTTCGTCGTAACGTACCGCGATTACGTCCATTTGGTAGCGCAACAGATTACCTCCAATTATCCCGATGCGGAAGTCAAGGAAATCCCGGTGAGCGAATTCCCGGATATCAAACCGGAGAATTACACGCTCCGGGCGGCTTCCATCGGCAAGCTCAACGACGATATCTTCCCGATAAAAACGTACAAGTATTTCGAGGACGATCCGCTTTCCACGCTCACGAACAATTTCGGTACCCTGAGAAAATTCGACAACGCCGCCCTGCAGTTCGTCATCAAGCCGAGGGGAGGGGGCTGGAACCGCCACGCGAAAAAGGCGGCCGGTCAGGTGGCCAAAGGGGAATACAAGAAGTGATTCAAAGAAAATCCCCTCTGGGAATCCATCAAGGCCCCCCTGTCGTTCCTCAGTTGGCTCGTGGAATTTTTCAGTGCCGGAAAAGGCGATGGAAGCAATGCTCCGGGCGCATCGGGAGGGGATTCTTACAAGATTTTCAACCAAGCGGAACAGGAGTCCCACAAGGCGGTCGGGGAATCCGCGGGGCAGCCGGCATTTCTCGCTTCGATCCGGCTCCTGGTATCCTCCGAAGATTCCACGGCGACCAAGAACGCGCTGGAATCCGTTATCGGCGCCATGTCCATGTATACCGACGAATACAACAACAAGCTCGATAACCCGCAATGGGAAGATCTTTTCGCGGCCATCATGACGCCGATACGGTATTTTGCCTACCGGTTCCGAATGATCGGGTTCCTCCAGTCCAAATCCGTATTTTCCGTGGACGAACTCTCCACGCTGTACCACTTTCCGGACATCAATTACAACAAATCCCCGATTATCAAGTGGTTGGACTACAAGATGCTCGCGCCTCCGCACAACCTCCGGACGCTCAAGAACCCGCTCATCCTCTCGGATTACCGGCGAGATGCCAAGGGCAACGTGTTCTCCGAAGACGGCACGCTGCTGCAAGTGGACGATAACAAGGTGTTGGTCCGCGACCACGAACGGAGTTTCGTCGGGGTCGACGGAACGGTATATCCCATTCATCAGGACGGCGAGAACAAGGGGAAACCGGTCGATCCGGGAAAAAAACCCAAAGAAATGGACGTTCCCCGGAAGCTCTGAGGATTCCCGTTGTTCACGGACGGCGTCATCATGGGCTGGAACGAATACCGCAATACGAAGACGCCGGTGTATTTTTCCAGAAAGGACCGCGGGCGTCACCATTACGTAATTGGAAAGTCGGGAGGGGGAAAATCGGTATTCCTCTCGTATCTCGCGCGCCAGGATCTGTGGAACGGAGACGGTTTGGCCGTCATCGACCCGCACGGGGATCTGGTCGAGGACATCATCGCTTTCACCCCGAAAGAACGGGCGAAAGACATCATCATCTTCAATCCGGGCGACTTCGAGCGGCCGATGGGACTGAATATGCTCGAAATCATCGCGACCGATCCCGCGCTCCGCGCCGTCGAAAAGGACCGGGCCGCGCTCGATGCCACGTCCATTTTCATCAAGATATTCAACGAGGAAGTCTTCGGGCCGCGGATCCAGCACTACTTCCGGAACGGTTGCCTGACGCTGATGGACGACGACGAGGAAGGGGGAACCCTGATCGACGTACCGCGGCTGTTCGTCGACGACGCGTTCATGAAGTACAAGGTTTCCAAGGTCAAAAATCCCGTGGTCAAGGCCTTCTGGGATCACGAATACGCGAACACCGGGGATCGGGAGAAGCAGGAAATGATCCCGTATTTCAGTTCCAAATTCGGTCCGTTCGTCACCAACACCACCATTCGCAACATCATCGGGCAGCCGAAATCCGCCTTCAACCTCCGCCGGGTCATGGACGATCGCAAAGTCCTGATGGTCAACCTTTCGAAGGGAATGATCGGGGACCTCAACGCCCAGCTCCTGGGCCTCATATTCGTCTCCAAAATCAACATGGCCGCGATGAGCCGCGCCGATACGCCGGAAGACCAACGGAAGGACTTCTTTCTCTACGTGGACGAGTTCCAGAACTTCGCGACGGACACCTTCGGAGAAATCCTCTCGGAAGCCCGGAAATACCACTTGGCGCTGATTATGGCCCACCAGTTCATCGCGCAAATCGGGGGAAGCAGCAAGGATGGCAAGCCGACCATCAAGGACGCGGTATTCGGGAATGCCGGTACCATCATGAGCTTCAAGGTCGGCGCGGAAGACGCGGAATACCTGGAGAAGGAATACGCCCCGCTCCTTTCCCAACAGGACATTATCGGAATCGCCAATTTCACCACCTACTGCAAGCTGAACATCGACAACGCGACCACCCGCCCGTTCGACCTCAAGACCTTCTGGGACAATACCTACAAAAATCCGGAAGCCGCGAAGATCATCAAGGAATACTCCCGCAAAGTCTATGGCCGGAAAAAGGAATACGTCGACATGGAAATCGAGGCGAGACTCGGAATTTCGATGAATTAGGCGGTAGGATTTCCATATATACCCAATAGGAATTGGTTTCCCGGTTTTTCCAGTCACGTATTCGGACATCTTTTATTTTTTTCTTCGGTCACTTATTCCCGATAAGCTCCCGAAAGAAGAAAAATAAAACCTGTTCCGAATCCGTAACCGTAAAAAGCCGAAAACCAATTCCTATTGGGTATGCCAATCAGAATGCCAGTTGTCGCTTTGAAATGGAAATGTCGGGGTTGCGAATTATAGGCTGCGGATTACAATGGCGGCATGAAAAAACTCCTCCGACTCTTTTTGCTCGCGACATTCGCGGCATCCGTACCGCTTTTCGCCCACTCGTCGTTCGCGGCCGACCAGAATTTCGGCTCAACGCAAGAAAGCAATCTCGACCTCGACAAGGGTAATGGCGTGACGAATCCCAAGACCGTCAACCGGGCCGACGAAACCGAAGCGTTCGTCAAAAGCGTGGAGGGAGTATCCGATTTCGGATTCTGAAGCTCTTTCACGTACTTTACCACGTCGGATACCGGCGCGAAAGGGGCGAAGAACCTCATGATGCGAATCGCTCGCGACCTTAAGAACGTCATCATGCTGATTGCCATCATCTATCTGGTAATATCGGTTTTCCGCATCCTCGTGAGCGGCGGATCGGAAGAGGACGTCAAGAAGTGGAAAGCGACCATTATTTGGACCACGCTCGGCATCGTGGTCATGCAATCGGCATTTTCCGTAGTGGATTTGCTGTACGACAAAAACGTGAACGGGAATACCGCGTTGGCATTTTCCAAGAATATCATCATGCCGTTCGTCCACCTGATTCAATTGCTGGCATCGTTCGCGTTTCTCGCTATGGCCATCTTTGCCTTCTATAAGATCGTCACCGCGGGCGGGGATGAGGAAAAGGCGAAGTGAGGCAAGAGGACCATTATTTACGCGGTGCTCGGGTTTTTCCTGATCAAGCTTCCGGAAACCCTGATCAGGGTCTTGTACGGGGAAGTGAACGGTTGTCAATCCACTTCGATCGGGAGCGTCTGCAGTATCAAGGATCCGAAGGTATCCGAGTCCATTACGCTGTTTACCAGCGTTATCAACTACGTCAACGGCTTCCTTTCCCTGGTCATCGTCGTCCTGATCATATACGCCGGATTCCTCGTGCTGACAAGCGGGGGAGACGACGAGAAAATGAAGAAGGCAAAGGGCATCGTCAAATACATCGTCATCGGGGTGCTGTTGCTCGTCACGAGTTATATCCTCTTCCGATTCTTTGCCATGAAGCCGGTGTAGGAACCCGTCAAAACGCGAACTCCTCGCCGGTTTCTCCGTTCCTCGCTCAACGTACTTGCCAGTACGTTTCCCTACGGTACTCGAATCCGGCTTCGGATTTCATCGTTTTGACGGGTTCCTGGTGCCCTGTGCAAAACGCGAACTCCTCGCTGAATTTTCCGTTCCTTGCGGGCGTACTATCGTACGCCTCGCTACGGTACTCGAATTCGGCTTCGGATTTCATCGTTTTTCCGAAGTCCTGGGAAATATACCAAACGGGAATCGGTTTCCTGGTTTTTCCAGCCACGTATCCGGACACCTTTTATTTTTTTCTTCGGTTACTTATTGACGATAAGCTCCCGAAAGAAGAAAAAATACAACCCGTTCCGAATCCGCAAGGAGCGGAGAAATGAGCGAGGAGTTCGCGTTTTGCAGAGGCCTCCAACCGTAAAATACCGAAAACCAATTCCCGTTGGGTATATCGGGCATTCATATGACGGTGTTCCCCCCCTTGCTCTCGACATCGAAAAAAGCTCCGTTTCCGGAGCTTTTTTCGTAAGTGGCAACTATTTCCTGAGTTCTTCTGCCTTCTTCTGGCGAGCGTAGAATTTGTCGACGCTGGAGGTCTTGAGGAGCCGCTTTTCCCCGGTATAGAACGGGTGGCATTTCATGCAGGCTTCCACTTTGAGTTCCTGATCCCGGATGGTACTGAGGGTCTCGAAGCTGTTTCCGCAAGAACAGGTAATCTGGATCTTGCGCGTTTTTGGGTGGATATCCTTTTTCATAGGAAAAAAATTTGTCGCTTCCGCTTAATACGGGTGAGCCGGGGTAAAGTATTGTCCAACGGGGGAACCTTGGGAAAACGCGAACTCCTTGCCAAATTTTCCGTTCCTCGCTCTACGTACTTGCCAGTACGTTTCGCTACGGTACTCAAATTTAGCTTCGGATTTCATCGTTTTGCCAAGGTTCCCGGAACGTATGCCCAATAGGAATTGGTTTCCCGGTTTTTCCAGTCGCATATTCGGACATCTTTTTTTTCTCCGGTCGCTTATCGCTGATAAGCTCCTGAATGAAGAAAAATACAACCTGTTCCGAATCTGTAACCGTAAAATACCGAAAATCAATTCCTATTGGGCATATGGACTCGGCGTTGTCAGTTCGACTGGTGCCCGGAGAGAGACTTGAACTCTCACACCTCGCGGCAACGGCTTCTAAGACCGTCGTGTCTACCATTCCACCATCCGGGCGGGAATGGCTTTCTGCGCTGCGTTTCTGCCCCAAGGGGCGTTGGTTTTGAATAATGGTGGGCCGGGTAGGATTTGAACCTACGAAGGCGAAGCCAAAGGATTTACAGTCCTCCCCATTTGACCGCTCTGGAACCGACCCATAAAAGCAGAGAAGCCGCGATACGGACAATTGTCCGTTACCGAAGCCCCTTGCTCGTTAGTATTACTGGAGCCACTTGTCGGAATCGAACCGACGACCCACGGTTTACAAGACCGTTGCTCTACCAGCTGAGCTAAAGTGGCAAGTGGGCGCATTGTATTGAAAGTATCGCGAGAGTCAAAATCTCTTTGCGTTTTTTTCGTACTTCGTACAATCGGGATATGAAAATCCTGTACGTCGCCGATGCCGGTGGCCACTTCTCGTCGGAAGTGGGCATGTATGAAAAACGGCTGAAGTGAAGCGTCGAATGGGTGCGGATCCGCCCAGTGAAGCATACGGAACGGGCGTTCGTCATCCGGCAGGAAACCCAGAGGGTCGTGGAAATCCTCGCCAAGCTCCGAGAAAAGGCCTGGGTGCTCGACGAATTCGGCAAGGGGTGCACGACGCTCGAATTCTCCTCCAAATTGCAAAAATACCGGGATGGCGGACGCGAGCCGATTTTCGTGATCGGCGGAAGCTTCGGGTTGGATCGGGAATTGCTCCGGCCGCACACCGAGGAACTCCTGGCCGTTTCCGAGTTTACCTTGCCTCACGGATTGGCGCTCCTGGTGCTTTCGGAGCAGATTTACCGGGTGCACGAGATATGGAAGGGATCCAAATACCATCACGAATAATTCATGCACCTCATTGGCACCGATTCCATAAAATACGTCGACGACGGGACGAACGACCTCGTTTTTCCGTGCTTCCAGCCGGAAACGCCGTTTTCGGAAATCCCCGGACACGTGCATTTCGACACGCTCGATAGGCCGGACGTTTCCGAATGGCTGAAAACCCTTTCCGAAACGAAACGGGAGGAATATTTGCTGGCCCTTTTCCAATCCCGGATTGGACCTCGGGTGGAGTCGGGGGAAACCTTTTGCCTCAACGGAACCTTCGTTAAGGGGGTATACGATTACATGCGGAAGGAATATGCCTCCTTGGGGTATTTTTCCCAACGGGAAAATCGCTATTCGCTTCCGAAAACGGCGAGCGTCACCTTGGGAATCGACATCGCGAGCCTCGTGTACGATCCCGGAAGGAAGCCCTCGTCTTACGTTTCCCAATGAGCCGTCCGCGCGAATATCGCGGCGCTGAACGACGGCATTATCGCCCGGGTTTTCGCGTATCCGGACGACGTCGAACTCGCGCGGTATTTGGGCCAATCCCATATCCAACTGCAACGGATCGCCCAAGCGTTGAGCTTGGGCTGGCAGGATTCGGATGGCGTCCGATTGCGGGAATTTACGCTGAGGGTTCCCCTTCCTTTTTGGAGCGGAGTTCCGAGTGAATAAGGGCCTCCCGCATTTCCGTCTCGATTTCCCCCTGGATTTCCTTCATGAGGATGAGATCCTTGATCCGATTTTTTTTCGCGTTCTTTTCCCGTTTCGCCTTTCGGTCGTCGAGCATTTTTCGAAAAACCGGGAGCAGGAAATACGCGAAGATACCAGCGGCAGCGATAGCTCCGATATACGCGAGCTCGGTTTGCTGGATCGATTGGAGGGGGGCGGTATCGTACCCGTACGTGGAAGCGAAGTAGTTCATGTTAGTGGGTTTCGGTTAATTCGGCGAACACGAGCATGCGCTTGAGGGTGGTGCCGATGGGCCAGCACGTCATGAGCGAGAGTTCGGTGGCTTCGGGATTCCTTTCCAGTGCTTTCACGTCCCCGGGACGGACGATTTTTTTCTCCCGGACGGTGTACACGAATTTTTTCTGGTTATAAAAAACGATGATCTGATCGCCGAATTCGACGTTGTCGAGGAGCGCGAAAACTTCGTTGTAGTTCCCTTTCATCCAAGGATAGTTGGACGAGTGGCCAAAGACGAACGCGTTGCCTTTTTCACCGGGGGCCGCCGATCCGGGGTATCGGACCACGCCCTTCTCCAATTCCGTCATGAAGATATTTTCCATGTGATCGAAATCGAAAGACTTCGTGATGGAAATATCGACCAGAGGGATGTTTTTCCCGATTTTCGGAATGATGATGCGGTTTTCGTAGGGGGTGATATTGAATTTCGCGGAAATGTTCGGCTCGGTCGGGATGAGGTTTTTCATGGAAAACGGCTCTTCGTCGACTTGGATGTTTTCCGCGTCCAGTTGCTTCTTTATATCTTCAGCCTTCTCGTTCTTCTCAAAAGCGCTCGTGCCGGACTCGTCGGCATACACGGTGATTTTGGAATTGGAGAGGGTTTCTTGGATCTGCTGGTTCGCCGCGAGGACTTCCCCGGGGCTTACATAGTTGAGGACTACCGTATAGTAGGCCGACCAATTCGTCGCAACGAGCAGTACCGCGAATACGATACTGGAAACCGCTACGTAATGGGAAAGGAATCGGAGTCCGGCTTTCAGGTTCGCCGCGAGGTTCGAAGCCGGGGATTTCGGTACCACCGATACGTCCAAAATCGTCCGGGCGACGGGCGACGCTTCCAGGCTTAGGAGCATATCGGGAATCGCCGCTGTTTTTGCCTCGGTGACAACCGGTATTTCTTCGAGGCTGGAAAGCATGTCCCATGTCACCGAAGGCGTTTCTTCGAGGTTCAGGAGGGTATCTTCCATCCGGTTCGACAGGAAGGAAATGGAGGTGTTGAACGGGGAAACGGCCGGCGTTTCGGGATTTCTGGCAATCCCTTCGATCAAAGGGGTCTTTGGGGTTTCCAGTTCGGTCAGGAGATCGGCGATAGGGGTATTTTGCATTGGTTTTTATATTGACCTCCATAGCGTATCCTATCTTTTCGCGAAGGTCAAAAAAACAGACCGTTACAGATCTGTTTTTTTGTGGTATAATATAGTTTTAACTACGCGGCGTTGTTTTTGTTAGCCACTCGGTAAAAATTCCGGACGATCGCGGCTTCCCGGATTTTCCGCCGGCTTACCTTCCGTTGCTCCTGGGCTTCGGCTTTGAGCTTGTTGGCAGTGCGGGTTTGGAAGAACATCTTCTTGTAGCGGAGAACGAGTTTTTCGTTGGACTCGGTAGAGTTTTTAATCGCGTATACGATCATGTGGAATGGGTGTTAGAATGATGGAGATTGTATGGAAGGAGGGGATTTTGTCAAAAAATTGTCTTTTTCCGGTCGCGTCTTCCCCCGGGACTCGGGAAAAACGATGAAATCCGAAGTCAATTTCGAGCACCGTAGCGAAGCGTACTGGCAAGTATACCCAAACGAAATTGGTTTCCCGGTTTTTCTCGTCACATATTTGGATATCTTTTATTTTTTTCTTTGGTCACTTATTGCCGATAAGCTCCCAAAAGAAGAAAAATAAAATCTATTCCAAATCTATGACCATAAAATACCGAAAACCAAATTCGTTTGGGTATACGCAGAGCGAGGAGCGGAGAAATTGACAAGGAGTTCGCGTTTTGCCCGAGTTCCCACCCTATTTGCCGTTCCGTTTGCGGTCGGCTTCGGTGAGTCATTTCTTGCGGAGGCGGATATTCAATGGGGTGACCTCGACGTATTCGTTGGAAGAAATGTAGTCGAGCGCTTCTTCCAGGGAGAATTTGCGCGGGGGCGTGAGCCGGACCGCTTCGTCCGTTCCGGAAGCCCGCATGTTGGTGAGCTGCTTGTTCTTGGTGGGGTTGACGACGAGGTCGCCTCCCTTGAGGTGTTCCCCGATGACCATCCCTTCGTAAACTTCGGTCTGCGGATCGATAAAAATCGGTCCGCGTTCTTCGAGCTTCCAGAGCGAGTAGGCCATGGAGTTGCCGCCCACGCCGGAAATCATGGATCCGACTTCCCGTTTTTCGATCGTTCCCTTGTAGTCCTCGTAATGGGAAAACGCGGAATAGATGATGCCTTCTCCCTTGGTCTGTGTGACGAACTGGGATCGGAACCCGAGGAGCCCACGGGTCGGTACTTCGAATTCGAGATTCGTGATTCAGTTCTTGGTGTCCATGTTCTTGATGAGGCCCTTCCGCTTCCCGAGGGCTTCGATGATGGATCCGGAGTCGGCTTCCGGCACGAAGACCGTTACCTGCTCGATCGGTTCCTGCCTTTTCCCGCCGTCTTCGTGGAAGATGACTTGAGGAGCCCCGACGCAGAGTTCGAAACCTTCCCGCCGCATCGATTCGATGAGCACGGAGAGATGGAGTTCGCCACGCCCGGACACGTTGTACCCGTTTCCGTCGGAACCCTCGAAATCGACCTTGAGTCCCACGTTCATTTCCAATTCCTTTTCGAGGCGTTCCCGGATATTGCGGGAAGTCACGTACTTGCCTTCCTTGCCGGCAAACGGGGAATCGTTGACGCGGAATTCCATTTTGAGCGTCGGCTCGTCGATGGTGATCGGGGGCATGGCGTCGAAATCCGGAACGCTGGAAACGGTTTCCCCGACGTAGATGTCGGCGATGCCCGCAATCGTCACGATATCTCCGGCTTCCGCTGCTGCCACTTCGTTCCGCTTGAGCCCGAGGGAGGTGAAACACTTGGATATTTTTCCGGTTCGCTTCGCACCGTCGTTGCCGAGGATGGTAACGGTCTGTCCGGCCTTTACGACCCCTTCGTAGACGCGTCCGATACCGAGGCGGCCGAGATAGTTGTCATAGGCGAGGTTCGCGATCTGCATCCGGAACGGCTTTTCCAAATCGTTCTCCGCCGCGGCGACGTGTTCGAGGATGATGTCGAAAATCGGGTGGATGTCGACTTTCTCGTCGGTGAGTTTCCGTACCGCCACCCCTTCCCGGGCAATCGCGTAGACGACCGGAAAATCGAGCTGTTCGTCGGAAGCGCCGAGCTGGACGAAGAGATCGAAGAGCATGTCGACGACCTCGTCGGGACGCGCCGTAGGCTTGTCGATCTTGTTGATGATGACGATCGGCCGAAGTCCGAGGCTCAGGGCCTTCTTGAGGACGAATTTGGTCTGCGGCATCGGTCCTTCGTAGGCGTCGACGACGAGGCAGACGGAGTCGACCATCCGCAGCACCCGCTCGACTTCGGATCCGAAGTCGGCATGCCCGGGGGTATCGACGATGTTGATTTTGACATCCTTGTAGAATACGGCAGTGTTTTTCGCATAGATGGTAATCCCGCGCTCCTTTTCTTGGTCGTTGGAGTCCATGACGCACACTTCTACCGCTTCGTTGTCGCGGAAAACCCCGGACTGCTTGAGGAGGGCATCGACGAGGGTGGTCTTTCCGTGGTCAACGTGGGCAATGATTGCGACATTTCGGTATAGCATAGTAATCGGTTCAAAATAAAAAAACCCTTTCAGAAAAAGTTGCGCTAATTCTATCCAAAATCTCGTTAAGTAAAGAAGAAAACGGAGAAACGTCTACTTTTTGACTTATCAAATAAAATATCGTACAGTGGGAGGGTACTTTTCTTCCCTATGGCCAAACTCGATCTCTCAGCATTGAAAAAGCAAAAAATCCAGAGCGGAAACCAGCTTGCCAGCGTTCCGGTTTCCATTGCCGAAACCCCGGCATCGCTTCCCGAAACCGCCGAAACCCCGGCATCTCTTCCCGAAACCGTAGCAGTGGCTTCTCCAGCGGCCGTCCTTCCGGCCGTGGCGATCGAACCGGAAGCCAAATCCCCCCAGGAGGTTTCCCATAAGCCCAAACTCTCGCTCGCGAGTTTCAAAAAACCCGGATCTATTCCCGCGGTAGCTCCGGCTTCTGCCGCAATGGAAACTCCCGTCGTAAGCCAAGTAACGAAGGAGGTCGCGCCACCCGTCGTTTCGTCTTTGCCAACGGAAATTTCCCAACCGGTGCCAACCGTTTCCTTGGCCATCGAACCGGAACCGGCTACTGCGCCGAAGATTGCCGCAGAGCCAGTCGCCGAACCCGCTCCAATCGCGGAAACGAAAGCGTTCCCCGTCGAGGTTCCCGCCCCGAAGGCGCTCGTCACCGATAAAAAATCCCCGGCAGCCAGTTCCGAATTCTTCCCGAACTTGGAATTCGAGAACGATTTCCTCTTCAAGGATATTGCGGAAATGGGTTCCTTCGGATCGGAAAACGAAGTAGTGGAAAAACCGGCAGTCGCGGAAGCCGTGGTTCCGAATCCCACCCCGATTCGATCAGCAACCTCCGAAGCTGAAATCCAAGCGGTGACAGCGGATTCCGTTGCCCCGGTATCCTCGAAGGAAACCGCTTCTCCCCAATCCGCGGTATTGCTTTCCATGGAGCAGGTCGTGGCCGAAGCCGCTTCGAAGGAAGAGATTTTCGCCGTCGAACCCCTTTCCGAGGCCACGTTGGTCGCCTCGGCAGTAGCTCCGGCACCGGTACCGGCAATCCCGCTGGAATACGTGGAGGCCGTGGCGAAAGATCTTTCCAAGGATCGGAAGGGCGGGTTGTCCGAATTGTTCGACAAGAGGAAAAAGGTGATCTACGGAATGGCCGCCATGGTCGTTTCCCTTGGAATCGTCGGTTCGCTGTACGGGTTCGGAATCCTGGATTTGAAAGGGGAAAAAGCGAGCGTGACGGAGCCGCCGGTCGTCGCCGTAGTAACTCCCAAGTTGCCGAAAATCCCACTCGTTCCGCCCGCGGATACCGCCGTGCCACCGGTGGCTGGAAGCGGCGTTTCCACCGGCTCCATCGTACCGGCGGTACCGTTTCTTACCGGCGCTACGGCCGTCGCCGGCACGGGCGCGATTCTCCCGCCAATCCCGGAATGAACCGGAGCCCTTCTGGCATCGACCGGAGCGGTGGCCATAGCGCCCGCAACCGGATCCGGCATCATATTGCGCAAGCCGACCGCGAACGTGAAACGCACTTCCATAGGATCCGTCAGTTTAACCGGCTCCGGCTCGAAGCTTCCAGCAATTACGGGTACCGGTGCCGCAAAACCGCCCATTGTTCCCCTTCCGACCTCTACCGGTGCGGTAAAACCGGTGGGAACCGGGGCGCTGGCGCTTCCGCCTTCGATGACTGGAGCCAAGGTCGCGCCCCCTTCCGTCGCGCCATCAAAAACCAGCGTAAACCCCACAAGGACTCCGAACGTTTCGAAAAAGAAGACGGTCAAGTAATGACGAACCCATTCCTATCCTTCCCGGAATTCGATTTTTTTGCAGGAGGGTCTCTTTTTTATGGTTTCATATACCCAATAGGAATTGGTTTTCGGTATTTTACGGTTACGGATCCGGAATTGGTTTCCCGGTTTTTCCAGCCACATATTCGGACATCTTTTATTTTTTTCTTCGGTCACTTATTCCCGATAAGCTCCCGGAAGAAGAAAAATAAAACCTGTTCCGAATCTGTAACCGTAAAATACCGAAAACCAATTCCCGTTGGGTACAAACCATCGAAATTCGCCCAATTCGGCATAAGAAGTTGATTTTTTGGATTCCGCACTATCGTGTATGCATGAAAAAACCAACTCCCACGATTTGAATCCAATGGCTCCAAGGGATCATGAGCCTGTTCTTTATGGCGATATTGGGCATTTTTATTTTCCGTCCCGACTTAGCCGAACGGGCCATCCGGGCCGTAGGGGCGCTCTCCGCACAGCTCGGCCATTGGAATTTTGTCATCGTGTTCCTGACGAGCTTCATCGAATCCTTTCCGGTCATCGGAATCATGGTGCCCGGGCAACAGGTCATGCTGGTGGTCGGCGGATTCTATGGGCAATCCCATTTCCTGCTGGCGGTTTTCGCGGCGTGCGTCGGGGCGATATTGGGCAACTGGGTGGGATACTGGCTCGGCGTGAGGTACGGGCTCGCTTTCCTGGCAAAATACGGGGACGTGTTCGCGCTCGGCAAGACCGAACAGAAGATTCTCGCCAAGCGCATCGATAAAAACGGCCCGCTGTTCATCGTGTTCGGCAAATTCCATAATTTCACCCGAGCGTTCGTGCCGTTTCTCGCGGGCTCGTTTTCCATGAAAAACGACAAATTCTGGCGGTACAACGTCATCGGGTCGATACTCTGGTCGTTCGCCATATTGACGCTCGGGGTTTTCTTTACGACGTATATCGATATAGTGTTGGACTGGATATCCTGGTTCTTCCTGGCGATATTCCTCGGCGTGGTCGGATACGTCGCGACGTACCGCCGGAAGGAATTCATGGAATACGTGCGCGACAAGCAAAAGGAATTGCAAGAAGAATTACAAAAATAACCATGCTGTTGGCCAATCCGATAACGTTTCTTTCCATCGCGACCCTTTCGTTCGCGGGAAGCTACCTTATGTTTTTTTTCGGGGCCAGAATTTTCCGCAAGTACGGGCTGCTCGACAATCCGGCGCCGTACGGTCACGACCGGGAACCCGTCCCGTTCGGTTTCTGACTCCTGCTCTATCTGAATTTTCTCCTGATTTCCGGCATTTCCATCCTGGCGGGACTCCTCGAACTCAGCGACAAGCTGATCGTGCTGGCCGTCCTGTGAGGCATCGTTACGGGTTTGAGCTTCGTCGACGACCTCGACACGATCTTCAAGTTCGACCGGGACGAGAAGACGAAGCCGAGAACCTCGACCGAAGAGCTTTCCAGGACCCGGAAGACCGGCTTTGCCATTTCTCCGAAAGTCCGACTGGCCATGCAGGTGCTGGTGGGGCTCATCATCGGATTGACGAGCATCAAGATCAGCTACGTTTCCAATATTTTCGGGGGCATCCTGTACCTCGATTTTTTCTCGGTGTCCCTGTTCGGGTACGAGGTGTTCCTCATCCCGCTCTTTTTCACCGTTTTCTGGTACGTCCTGGTGTTCAACAGCGTCAACTGGAGCGACGGGGTTCCCGGACTTACGGTGGGCCTTACCACGATCACCCTGTTCGTGATCCTGATCTCTACCATCCGATTCTATCTGCTCGACACCACGCCGGCGCTCCGACAGAACTCCATTTTCGTATTCGGGGTACTGGCCATCGTCATTCCTCCGCTGATATGGGCCTGGTATTACAACCTGACCCCGAAGATGCTGCTCGGGGACAGCGGGACGATGTTTCTCGCGTTCATGATCGCGTCGCTCGCCATCCTGGTAGGCGGGAAGATTGCCACCGTCGCCACGGCGCTGGGGGTATATCTGGTAGATGCCATCTATGTCATTTTCGCCAGGATTTTCAACGGGAAAAATCCCCTCAAGGGCGATCGGATCCACCATCTGCACTACCGGCTCAAGGCGATTGGCATGTCGGACGCGTTCATTCGGAATTTCGTGTACTCCATCGCGTTGTTTTTTGGGATTTCCGCGGTGTTCCTCGACAAAATCGGCAAAATCATCCTGTTCGTGGCACTGGTCCTGGTCATCGTGTTCATCACCAAGATCCTTTCCCTGAAGCACCCCGCGAAATCCGGATTTTCCCTGGTGGAACTCCTGATTGTCATGACGCTGATTTCCCTCATTTCCGTTACGGGGTACAAGATTTTTTCCTCGCTCGGGGAGTCCGCCAAAAATTCCTACGTCCAGTCGCGAATAGGCAATCTCATCCAGGATCTCGACCGGGAAGTGTGGGAAGGCACCATTTCCGACTACTCCATGCAGTTTTCCAAAGACAAACGGGGAATCATCGTCAATCTCAATACCTATCGGACGTCCAATCCCGTACTGATGGATTACGATTGGGCGACGAAAATCGGAACCCTTTCCTATTCCGGATCGACCAAGCCCGGGTATGCGCTGGTATCCGAAAACCGCACCTACAAGCGCGAAATACGGACGAGTTCCACGCCTTCCCTGGCCTTCACCCTCTCGGGGACATTCGATCTTCCCCAGCAGGTGATTCCCGTGGACGATGCCGTCCAAAAGAACATTTTTCTCGTGTATCCCCTCGATACCGAAGTTTCCGGGACGAGATTCCCGACGACCATCGGTTTTCCCGGAACCATGACCGGAGTCACGCTCCGGAACGTCCGTTCCCAGAAGACCCTGACCGACGGATCCGGAACGCCGTACGGGGGAGTCGTGCTGCGGCTGACCCGTTGAGATTCGCAATTCAATCACATGATAACCGCATGAAAATAGGATTTTTCGGAACCCCCGAACTCTCGGCCGCAGTGCTCCGGGATTGCCTCGCGGCCGACGACGTCGAGGTAGCGTACGCCGTGAGCCAGCCGGATCGCCCGGTCGGCCGCCACGCGGACATGACGGCGAGCCCGGTATCCCGGCTCGCCATGGAGAGCGGCTTGCCGCTGTACCGCCCCGAAAAAATACGGAATAATCCGGAATTCCTTGCCGAACTGCAAAAATTCGAAGTGGACTACCTTGTCGTGGTTGCGTACGGAAGGATTCTCCCGGTCGAAATCCTCGCTCTGCCGAAGCGTCTCCCCGTGAACGTCCACGGCTCGCTTTTGCCGAAGTACCGGGGGGCTTCCCCGATACAGTCGGCGTTGCTGGAAGGGGAAAAAGAAACGGGGGTCACCATCATGGAAATGACCGCCGGCATGGACGAGGGCGGAATCCTGGAGATGACCGCCATTGCCATCGATCCGGAAGAAACCAGCGATACGCTGTTTGCGAAATTCGCGAAAATTTCCGGAAATTCGCTGCTTTCCGCGCTCCGGAAGCATGCGGACCACAGAATTTCCATCGTGGAACAGGACCATTCGCTCGCGACCTATACCAAGAAGTTCGAGAAAGACAATGGCCGGATCCTTTGGGCGGAAATGACCGCGACGGAGGTTTACCGGCGATGGCAGGCCTGCACTACTTGGCCGGGGGCTTGGACGGTGCTGGACGGGAAGCGAATCAAGATTTGCGGTTGCACGGTGGTGGCGTCGGATCCCTCCGCACTGACGCCCGGTAGCTTCCGGACGACCGCCGGCGGCCGAATTCATGTGGTAACCAAAGAAGGCACGATAGAGCTGGGCGACGTCATTGTCGAATGAAAGCCGAGGCGGGATGCCCCCGAACTCCTCCGCTTCGGTAAATTCGAATAGGGAAACCGCGTTAAAACGCGAACTCCTTGTCAATTTCTGCGTTCCTTGCGGGCGTACCTATCGGTACGCCTCGCTACGGTACTCGAAATTGACTTCGGATTTCGTCGTTTTAACGCGGTTTCCGGCGCGATATTCCGCCCGGGCCTCGCCGAATTTTCCGTTCCTTGCGGGCGTACCTATCGGTACGCCTCGCTACGGTACTCGAAATTGACTTCGGATTTCGTCGTTTTAACGCGGTTCCCGGCGCGATATTCCGCCTGGGCCTCGCCGAATTTTCCGTTCCGCTTGTGATTTTTTGCATTTTTTTTATACTCTGCGACATGAACAATATCGCCATAAATACCTTCCGGGAACTTCTCCGGAACCGAATTCTTACCGTCATCCTCCTGTTTGCCTGCGTGCTGATCGGTTTTTCCTTGGTGCTCGCGAGCCTTTCGCTCGGGGAAACCAAGCGCCTCGTCGTGGATTTCGGGCTCGCCATGATAGAAATCGGGGGGCTCATCGCCGTGATTTTCGTCGGCGGACAGATCCTGTTCAAGGAAATCGAGGGCCGTACCATCTACCTCATCCTCTCCAAGCCGATTGCGCGAAAGGATTACATCCTTGGAAAATTCCTCTGATTCTGAGCGATTATTCTCCTGCTGGTGGCATTTCAGGGATTGGTGCTTTCCGGACTCATCGCGTTCCAAGGGATCGCTTTCGACCCGCTGGTATTGGTCGCGGTCGGGGCCATAGCCATGAAGCTTCTGCTCGTTTTCGCCATCATCCTCTTTTTCTCCACGTTCAGTTCCCCGCTCCTTTCCATCCTGTTCACCCTGGGGGTGTACATCGCATCGCATTCCGTCACGGGAGTCCTGGACATGGCCCTCCGGAACGAGAATATGGGGCTCGTGTACTTGTCAAAATTCCTCATGGCCCTGTTTCCCCAGTTCGAAGCGCTGAACATGGCAAAAAATACCCTAGGCACGCCGGTAGGGCTCGCGTCCAGTTTTTACGCGGTCAATTTCGGGACGGCCGTGGCCTATTTGGCAGTGATACTGATTGCCACTTCCGTGATATTCGAATACAAAAAATTCGAGAATGCCTAGCCATCCGGGCGTTTCCGAACGCGTCGTTTTCCTGGGCGTGACGTTGGAGTGCGATCGCCGGGTACTGACCCCGCGTCTGGAAACCGAGTCGCTCGTGCTTTGAACGGTTCAGCGTTCCAAGGGTTTTCCCCGTCCCGACGCCGTCATCGACGTGGGAACGGGTTCAGGGGCGGTTATTTTGTCGGTAGCCTCCCGGTTTCCCGACTCGGAATGGTTCGCCGTCGATATTTCCACAGACGCGCTCGAGGTGGCCCGGAAAAATGCCGAAACGAATCGGATTCCCGTGGAATTCGTCCAAGGGGATTTGCTCGCGCCGTTTTTCGATGCGAACGGACTCGCGAAAATTGCCGGGAAATACGTCTTGATCCTCGCGAACCTTCCCTATGTCGGCCCCGGGGAAGACGTCGGGGAAGACGTCGTGGCCGAAGACCCCGCCATCGCCCTGTACGGGGGCGGGGAACGCGGATTCGACCTCATCGTGCGGCTGCTCGGGGAATCGCTCCGGTTGGCGGAATCTTGCAAAGGCATGAGGTTGGCGCTCGAATTCTGACATACGCAACTCCCTTTGGTAAAGGCCTGGGCCGAATGATACGGGCTTGCCGTCGAAAGCTGGAGCGATACTTCGGGAATTCCCCGCTTTGCCATGTTGGATTATGGAAATCGGTAAGATCCTCTCGCCCATCGCGCAGTCGGCCCTCTTGACCAAAAGGGTACGCGACCATTTCGTCAGCATCGGCCAGCAGCACCTTGCCGATGCCATCGTATCGGTTTTCGTAAAAAATTCTTATATCAAAGTACGGGTCATCCATACGCTGGCCAGGACGGAGATCCGAATGTACGGCGAACCCATAAGCGAAATCGTCGCCCAAGCGCTCGGATCTTCGGAATCCTATTCCGTTCGCATTTCCGTATGAAACCCTTTCCGATAGGCGGTATACCTGACCAAAATCGGTTCCCCGGTTTTTCCAGCTTACCTATTCGGATATCTTCGATTTTTTTCTTCGGTCACGTATTGCCGATACGCTCCCGAAAGAAGAAAAATATAATCTATTCCGAATCCGTAACTATAAAATACCGAAAACCACATTTGGTTAGGCATATCCTGCTGTTGTTTTCTACGCTCCTTTGCGTTTCCTGCGAAAGCCGGTATTCGGATTATGCCGAATTGCGCGAGTGGGAAGCGCAAATTCCCCGATCGGCGCACGCCGTTTCGGAAATCCGGCCCATCGAACACCGCGTCTGGGTTTCCCCTGACGACGGAAACGGCGACATGCTCGCGGCGAGAATCGATGGAGCGAAACGCGCGGTCGATCTGAACGTGTACCTCCTTTCGGACACGAAGCTCGTCAATTCGCTGATTTCGGCACGCCGGAGGAATCTTCCCGTTAGGGTCATTCTCGAAAGGTCGCCCTATGAAAACCCGAAGGGCAATGCGGATATGTTCGCCCGGCTCGCGAACGAGGGCATCCTGGTCGGATGGGCGGACGAGACCCGGCAGAATTTCAATCATGCGAAATACGTGCTGGCCGATGACGTCCTGTATTTGGCTACCTCGAATTTTACCGCTACATCGTTCGCGAAAAACCGGGAATTCTTGGTGGAAACCCCCGATGTTCCGACCGTCGGGTTCATGAAACGGCTGTTCGAAGCCGATTTCCAGCGGTTCCCTTTTCGCGGTTCCCAGGAGAATGCCTACCTTTCGCCCACCGATTCCCGGATCAAATTGGAATCGCATCTCCGCGCCGCCAAAACCGAAGTCCGCCTGTTCGCGGCGTCCCTGTCGGACGAATCGCTGCTATGAATATTCGCCGAATTGCGGAAACGGGGCGTTTCGGTGCGAGTTTGCCTAGCCTATGCGCCGGATGCCGAGCGGAAGGCCCTGTCGGAGCGTATGAAGGGTATCGGAGTGGATTTCCGTCAGGCGAAGTCCCCGTACGTCCACGCGAAAACGCTCCTGATCGACGATACGATCCTGTTCGTCTGAAGCGAAAATTTTACCAGGAATTCGCTCGACGAGAACCGGGAAGCGTGACTTATCCTGTGGGATTCCCCCTTCGTGAAAAGGTATAAAGAAATAATCGAACGAGATTGTCGAGACATATAAGCGAGCCATAAATTGTAACTTCAAATATTTCCTGATATGATGTACCCATGAAAAAAATATTCTACTGATTGCTCGTAACCATTTTGTCCACCATCCTCATCGGGGTTTCGCTCGGACAAAAACCGGTTTCAAAGACTCCGGATTTCGTTGACGAGCAGATTTTCCCGAAGGACATCCCGTATTCCCTCGTATGAGGCAAGCTCGTGGATATGCAAGAAAGCACCAAAGTCCTCGCGAAGCGTTTGGACGACGGGGACGCGATTTTCTATCTGGACGATTCCGAAGTTCCCAAGATCGATCTGTCCATGGATACGAAAACCATCTCCGTGGGAAAGTGACTGTATTTGGTAAACGCTTTCGACGCGTACCGGGAATATGCCGTCAAACACGCGGATTTTACCATTAGCCACCTTTCGAACGGGGCCTACTTCCTGGACACCCGCAATGACATACGGATCTATTCCCTATCGGCCCTGCTCCGAGTGGAGCTTCTCAGTAAGGAAGAAGTCATGACCACGTTGGAAATATTCCCTTCGGAATTTTTCGGATACGATCCGGACTTGGCGCCCAAATTGGTAAAATCCGACGTTTTCCGCGTCGGACAACTGGCTACTTTGACGATTTCAGATCCTTACGTTGAATCCTGATTCGCCTTGATTTTCTGAGAAAATGCCGAAACGACCAAAGTACTTTTCGACGAATACCGCAAATATTACGATAACCGGCAGGACGAGATTCGGAAATTGCTCGCCAAATTCAATCCATCCCAATCGAAGGGATTGGATAAAATCGACGAGTTCGGCTTGTTTTTCGTGAATTGACAGAAAAAAAGGGTGATTCTGGAAGGATCCCTGATATCGTTGCTTCAGACCATGATCCTCCTGGAGATTGACGAGTGTAGTTTTTGCAAGGAAAAATCCATCGATTCCGCCAACGTTTCGAAACAGATACAGGATCGCCTGAAACGACTCGAAGCCATTGGTCCGCAGGAATGAGCGGATGCGAAAAAGCTGATACGGAAGTACATCACGCTTTGAAATTCCGTAAATGTCAATCATTCCTCGGAATACTACGGAATCGGGGGAAGCACGATCACCAACGTGTACCAAACCGTTTTTCCGAATTCCAAATCGAACAACCAGCGGGTATATAAGCTATTGTCGGGCATCTACACGCAATATTTTTTCGGGAAACGCGATTCGGAAGAGCTTCAGAAGAATCTTACGGGTTACATCACGTTTCTCGTGAATTCCAAGTCCATGGGGGAGCGGGAATTCCTCGGGTTCACCTACTATCTCAAAGAATTCCTCAACAACGAAGGAACGTCCAGCGATTCGAATTTCCGGCTGTTTTCCCAGCTCCTTTCCATCGCTGACAATTATATCCAGTTCTTGTCGGGAAACGTGGAAAAATCCAACATGCTTTCCATCTTCTATTTCAGCTTTCACTCCATCACCGAGCGTATGGCATCGGGAATCGAATTCCGTTTTTTCGATGGAACGTCGGACAATCTCACTTTGAAACCCAATTTCCAAACTTCGAGAAACAAGGCCAATATTCCCGAGGAATCCTTGACGGCACTCGAATTCCTCATTCAGAACCAGGTATCGTTCTTGAAAAACTATCGCGAACTCTATCTCTCCGAGTTGGGAAAAACCGAGGATAACAGCGTGAATAACCTGACCCAGTTTACCAACTCGAATCAGAAAATGAACGCCCTGTACGGTATTTTCCGGGACTACGAAAACTACCGTACGCAAATAGAGCTTTCGGAAGCGAGCAAGTGAGCCACGGGTCTCGAACGTCCCGAATACGAACTCACCATCGAGGATCTCGTGTCGTTCTTCAAGGAGTATTCCTGAGTGGATACGGAAACGCTGAAAGTCGGCAACGATTATAAATTAGACGGCTTCTACCGGGTGTCGGTAAAGATTTTCTCAAGGCCGTTCACCTTCAAATTCATCCCGAAATGACATACGATACAGGAACTGGTCTTCAAGGACGCTTCGGGGGCCGAGAATGCTTCGTTCCAAAAAGCGACCGTCAGTCTTGACGCGAAAAAGAAAGACCTTGCCGAACGGCCCGTGATATCGAATTCGACGGAAGAAAGGGAGCGGCGCGATTTTCGCAATTATTTCAAACTGACTTTTTTCGAGAGTGCCGAAGCGGTAGCTTCGAGCGGTGCCATCGTAACGCAAACCGGAGAAGCTCCTAATGCAAAGATGCAACTCTTCAAGCAACGCGAGCTGATCGAGGGGGACTTTGCCATCGTTTCGGGTGCCTTGCCAATTGCCATGAAAAACGTCAAAGCGGAAATCGTCGACGGTAACTACCTCATTTCCATTTTCGATGTCGTAACGACCGTTCCGACCAAGATGCAGAGCTATGTGATTACCGTATCGTCCGATTACGTATTCCAAACGGAAATCCATGCGTTCCGGAACGTGGCATTTACCGTAAAAAATTCCAATGGCGTCAATCTGTACGGGGGAATCGAAGTGAAGTTGCTCCCCGTACAGATCAATACCATAGATTTTGAAAACCAATTCCGGAAGATTGGCGGCCTATTGGACATAGCTGTCAAACACTATGTCCTTGGCGATACTGAAATCCGATTTGACCTTGATGCGAATTCCGTCATTATCTGAGGCGTAACCTATACCGAATAACCCATTCCCATGTCACAAAGAGCAAAAAAAATCATCGTCATCATGACCGTCCTGATCCTTATTCTGTCGGTAATATTGCCGTTTCTTCCGATTTTCAACCAACCGTAGTCTCCTCGGATTCGACCGGGATATTCCGGGATTCTTTTTTCGGAACCCCCTTTTTCTTCTCGTCCGTCCGATGCGTTCCGCAACTGGTGCAATATTTCCAACTCAGGAGCATTTTTGTCGAACATTCGTTGCAGGTATCGAATTGCTTCGTTCCGCAGAACGGGCAGAATTTCGCGTTCGCGCCGATTTCTTCCCGGCATTTGATGCATGCTACGGTTAGGGTTTCTTCCTGTTTGTCAAAGCTCTCCAGCCAATTTTCCTCATAATGCTGTTCGAACAGCGTGGCTCTCGGGCGAATGAGCAAATAGAGGGGGAGTCCGAAGATGGGCGTAAAGAAGATAATCAGGAGCAAGGAAAACGATTGTATGATAATGCTCGTCGAGCGGGTAGTGATATCCTTGATGACCCACACGGCCACGGCGAACCAGATAATGAACAGGCAGCTGATCATTATCTTGATAATCATTTCGAGGGAGAGCGACGTCGTGACATAGGCCAGGAATTGCTGGAGTTCCTGGAGATTGAAAACGGATGACAGATAGTTCATGTTAGATGGTATTATGTTGCTTCCAAATACGTATGGTTTTCGGATTGCCCGAGAGGAGTTCCGATGGCACCCTGCGGTTCTTCCATATTTCCGGGCGGGTATAGTGAGGATATTCTTTTTTCCCCCCGAGTCCAACGCCAAACGATTCCTCTTCGAGCGAACGCTCGCTGAGAATGCCGGGAAGGAGCCGCGTAACTCCGTCAATGAGGACCCCGGCCGCGATTTCCCCGCCGGTGAGGATAAAATTCCCGAGCGAGACCTTTTCAATGTCGTATTCTTCGAAAACCCGTTCGTCGATGCCTTCGTAATGGCCGCACAGGATGCCGAGATTTTCGGTGGATGCCCAAAGGAGAAGCTTCTCTTGCGCCAGGATTTCTCCCCGTGGGTCCGGACAAATCCAACGGACGGGACCGTTTGCCAAAGACTGGCAGTTATCTATGGCGCGGGCACAGGGTTCCGGCGCGATAATCGTGCCGGCCATTCCCCCGTACGGGCGGTCGTCGGACCGCCGGGTGTTCTTGGTGCTGAAATCCGCGATATTGCAGACCGTGATTTCCAGAATCCCGGATTCTCGAGCTTTTCTCAGGATGCTCGTCTCAAAATAGCTATTCAGCGAATTCGGAAACAGCGTCGCGAGGAAAATTCTCATGCCGTGCTATTTGATATCCTTGAGCGTGATATCGAAGACGAGGGTCTTCCCGGCAAGGGGATGGCTTTTGCCTTGGACATTGACGGTAACCATGTCCTTGTCGATCTTGACGATCTTGACTTTCTTGTCTTGGATCATGCCTTCAAGGCCGACCGCGAGCTTCTTTCCGGAGAACGGATTCGATTGGTTCTTGATTTCGAGGGTGATATCGTCCGTTCCGACCTTCGTGATAGTGGCGGGATTTCCGTCTTCGGTAATGATTTGGGTTCCCTTTTCCAACTTCTTTCCGGAGAAAGCGTTCGTCTTGGAATTGTCGATGCTGACGGAAATGTTCTTATCGTCAATCTTGTCCACTTTGGCTTCTATGCCCTTTTCGTTGGTGAGTACCTGTCCGACTTTCGGGAGTTCCGTGCCTCATTTCATATAATCGGCAAGGGGAATGTCCATTTTGATAATATCGAGCGTCATGCTTTTCTTGATGGTCTGAACGATGATGTCGTCAAAAATCTTCTTGTCCACGATGCTATCGCCGGCGTCTATCCACTTCAACGGTCCGTACGCGTCTTCGGCGGGGATGGTGATTTTTTTGGTTTCGCCGATTTTCATGCCGACGATCCCTTTCCAAAATCCCGGAATGGATCCGCCGTCCGCTTGCAGCTTGACTTCAAAGGGTACGTATTTTCTGCCGCTGTTCGGCGAATACGTGGGCACTTTTTTCGCTTCGGACTCGATGGAGGAATCGAAAACCGATCCGTCTTCCAATTTTCCGACGTAATCCACGGAAACTTCGGAGCCTTCTTTGGCAACCGTTTCTTTGGCAACCGTTTCTTTGGGCTTGGCTTCCGGCGCGACCTCCGGAGCAACGGTCGACACGGATGGCTGTTTTTGGACGACGGAATCGTTGGACGTGCCGGAAACGGCATTCTTATCGGTTCCGCCGAAAGTACAAGAGGACAACAGGAGTCCAGAAGCAATGAGTAGGGTAAGGAGTTTCATAGGGTAAGAAATAATAATTTTCGAGATTGTATCCAAATTAGCTTCCTTTCAAAGACAAACTGTATTTGAGGAGTCCGGTTTCGATATGGTGGAGCAGTCCGTCGTTACCGACGAGCCTGCCGGTCTTGAGCAATATATCCGCGTGGATTAAGGATTCGTAAAAGCTTCAGAAAGCGCGGAGCCGCCCTTTTGGAACGGATTGCATGATCCTTGCCGGCATGGGCTTGAGTTCGAGCAATTCCGCTGCGCTCCGGGGGGAAATCCCGTGGGAAACGAGCCCCGCATATACTCACGATTTGCGGATTACCCCCAGGATCGAGCCGAGGAATTCCGGATCCCTTTCGAACTGCGAGTGGAATTTTCGGAACAGGATTCGGGACTTTCCGACGTTTCCCGCCAAGAGCGCGTCGGTAATCTCGAATACGATGACTTCGGCGGACTCGAAGGTGTTTTCCAGGATATCGGTTTCGGAAATGGACGGCAAGAGCGCGAGCTTTTGGATTTCGTTTTCCAGGAGGAGCATGTTCCCGCCGATCCGGTTCATCAGAATCCGGGCATTGGCGGGGGAAATCAACGGCAGCCGGCTCTGGATGAAATCGGAAACGTCGTCCGTGGAAAAATCCTTGACGGCGGCGGTTTCCAAGAGGATTTTTTCCAGTGCGGAAACATGCCCCGCCCCGACGAACGCGACGATATGGTCTTCCGGTATCGCCCCGATGAGCTTTTTCCAGTATTTCGGTTCTTCGTACCCGGGAAAGGGCCGTTCGGGAGCTTTCTTCGGTTCCTTCTTGGATCATCCTTCTTTCGCCTTCGGTTTGGGCGTAATACGAACCAGGGTAAGCCGTTTTTCCGCGAGGAACGGGGGAGTGCTGAGTTCCTCGAACAGGCGCTCCGGCGAGGTATCGTCGATATTGCACCGGCTGAAATTCAGATTGCCGTGCTTTTCCCGGAAAGCGTTCTGCCATGCCAAAAGCCCCGCCTCCATCCGAAGTTGGAGGTTGCCGGTAAAATGAAAAATATGGGAAGACGGGGCCATTTTGGTCGGGGTGGGTTACGGTTGCTTCGCTGCCGTAAGAGAGTATACGAGCTTTGACAAAAAGTCGAGGTCTCCCGCGTAGATGTTCTGCCCGACGCGCACCCGATCCAGGTTCTGCACGAGAAAATTCCCTTCCCGGTCGATGGCCAGGAAATTCCGGATGTCCCGCGTGGTGGCGCCCCGGAAATCGAACACGTAGTCCCGGAGCACTTTTTTGAGATGGAAAATCCCATATTCGGAGAGGAGTATCCGGGCCTTGAGGAGCAAAAACAGTCGTTCCACATCCTCGTTTTCCCCATGGGTCCCGGTAATCGAGATTCGCGTGCTTTCCAGATCTTCGACGCTGTCGATGCCTTCGAGCGACCGGTAAAATTGTATCTTGTCGATATCCCCGTTGAACAGCGTGTCCGGCAGGACGAATTGTACGTCGAGCTCGATCTTGACGTCGGTGGTGTGCGGCACGGTTCCGGTCTGCAGTTCCTGCATCTTGTTTTCGAGGAGCTTGAGATACAGGCTCACCCCGGTTTCCCTCGACCGGCCCGACTGCGCGATACCGAGGATTTCCCCGGCGCCGCGGATTTCGAGGTCCCGCATGGCGATTTCGAATCCCGCGCCGAGGTGCGAATATTCCACGAGCGAAATGAGGCGCTTCTTGGAATCGTCGGGCAGGACTTCCTTGCGGTAGACGAGCAGGCAGTGGGCGTCCCGGTCCTTCCGCCCGACGCGCCCCCGGAGCTGGTGGAGCTGGGCGAGCCCGAATTCGTCCGCGTGGTCGATGACAATGGTGTTCGCGTTCAGAAAATTCACCCCGTTTTCGATGACCGTGGTACTGACGAGGCAGTTGCTTTCCCCGGAGCGGAAATCGAGGAGCACGTTTTCGATTTCTTCCGCCTTCATCTGCCCGTGCAGCAGGAGCGGGTGGAGTTTGCGGCCGGCGATCCGCTCGATTTCCTTCGCGGTTCCCGCGAGCGAAGCGACGCGGTTGTGAAGGAAAATGACCTGTCCGCCCCGGTCGAGTTCCCGGACGATCGTTTCGCGGATGATGGTTTCGTCCCACTTGATGACCTGGGTTCCGATGGGTTTCTTGTTCGGGGGCGGGGTCGTGAGGATGCTGAGCTTTTTGAGGCCGGAGAGGGAAAGGTTGAGCGATCGGGGAATCGGCGTCGCGGAAAGGCTCAGGATGTCGATCCCCGCCCGGAGCCGCTTGATTTTTTCCTTGTCGAGCACCCCGAAGCGGTGCTCCTCGTCGATAACGAGGAGCCCGAGCTTCTGGAACCGGACGTCCGCCCCCAAGAGCCGGTGAGTTCCCACGATGATCTTAACGGTGCCGTTTCGGATGCCTTCGAGGGCCGCATCCGCTTCCTTGGTACCCGAAAGCCGGGATAGGACCGCGATCCCAATCCCGGTGCCCGCGAAGCGTTTGACGAAGGAATCGAAATGTTCCAGGGTCAGGACCACGAGCGGGGAGATAATGGCTGCCTGTTTTCCGGAAAGCACCGCCTTGTACGCCGCATTCATGGCAACCTCCGTTTTTCCGAATCCCACGTCCCCGCAGAGGAGCCGGTCCATCGGTTCCGGGGATTCCATGTCTTCGAAAATGTCTTCGATGGCCGAGATTTGATCGGCCGTATGGATATGGGGAAAGGCCAATCGGAACGCCGTCTCCTTTTCCGGGAATTTCCCGAAGGCGTATCCGGGCGTGATCTTGCGCCTCGCGTAGATGTCGAGGAGTTCCGACGCGGTTTTCAGGACTTCGGCTTCCGTGTCCTTCAGGGTTTTTTTCCAGACGGTGCCTCCGAGGTCGTGGAGTTTGGGGTGTTCTTCGCCGAGATACTTGGTGACCCGGTAGAGCTCGGTGATGGGGACATACAGCTTGTCGTCCTTGGCATAGCCGATAGCCACGTATTCGCGATTGATCCCCATGACTTCCTTTTCCGTCATTTCGAGGAATTTCCCGATTCCGTGCTCTTGGTGGACGACGTAGTCTCCCGGTTTGAGCGTCATGAGGAGATCGAGGCTCCTGAGGCTTTGCTTGCGGGAACGCTTTTCTACGAACAGTTGCCCGAGCACGTCGTCGGCGATATAGGCGGTATCTTTCGATTGGGCGCTTTCGAGGCGGATTTTCGGGATCGGCACGATTTCCGATACCGCGAGCCCGTTATGTTCGAGGTATCGGTCGACGGCTCATTTTTGGGCGGTATAGATGACGGTATCCGCCCCGTGGTCCCCGATAAATTTGCCGAATTCCTCGAGTCCGTCGAAAGAAATCGGAGAAACGTCCAAGGGAATGCCGGAGCTCTCGAACCCGATCCACTTGGGAAATTGTTCCCGCAACGCTTCCCGATCCGGGTGGAAATCCAGATCGAACGTCCAGGCGAAATCCCCCCCGACCTCCTGGATGGACGAACTCGATTCCGGTAATGACTCCCCGTTTTTCGAATAAAAAATAGCATCGTTGAGCCGGATTGGCGATTTCCCGCCCGATTCGTCGAGCATCAGGATATCGTCGATTTCGTCGTCGAAGTAGCTCAGTTGCAACAGGCGGTGTCCGTCGCGCACTTTCGCCTCCGAACCTTGGATGCCAAAAGTGTATGGACGGGAAAGGTGGGGACTGTGTTCGTATCCGAGCTCCATGAGCCGTTCCACGAGTTTCTTGGCCGGAAGCGCATCGCCCCTTCGGATCGCGAGGGTCGATACCTTGCGCAGGTAGTCGTACCGGGGATTCGCGTCGAAGATCCCGGTAGTTCCGCAGAAGTATCCGGACGTTGCATCCCGGTATTCCAATACGTCCGAAGTGCTCTTGATTTCGCGGATTTTTATTCCCATGAGTTCTTCCAGAAACCGCTTGTAGGAAGTTTCTTCGGCGAAGCCGTCGAAGACGAACAGGAATTTTTTCAGGACCGGATCGTTTTTCAAGAGGGCCTCCCAGGTGTCGCGACAAAAAACGGACCGGGTGAGAATCCCACCCGATCTGGAATATAGCGTGTTGGTCGCGAGTACCGGCATATCCGCTAAACTTTCATAATGTCCGCTTCTTTTTTCGCGAGGATTTCCTCGATTTTCTCAATCTCTTTGCCGACTCGTTTTTGGAGGTCCGTTTCGTACCCCTTGGCGATATCTTCCCCGATTTCCTTGCCGGATTCGGCGTTTTTGATTTTTTTCATGGCATCGGCCCGGATATTGCGGACGGCGACTTTCCCGTCTTCCGCGAGTTTCTTCGCGAGTTTTACGAGATCCTTCCGCCGTTCTTCGGTGAGGGTCGGAACCTTGATCGTGATGGACTCGCCGTTGTTCTGGGGATTGAGCCCAAGACTGGCATCGGTAATGGCTCGGTCGATATCCCGTATGAGCGATTTGTCCCACGGTTGGATCGAAATGGTCTGGGAATCCATGATCGAAACGCTCGCGACGTTCCTGAGCGGTTGGAACGATCCGTAAACCGAAATGGTAATCCCTTCCACAAGGGCCGGATTCGCCCTTCCGACCTGGAGTTTCGCGAATTCGTTTTTCAGGTGGTCTTCGGCCTTTTGAAGATCGGCTGTTAAAAAGTCTAACATATTTTTTGTCAAAAACTTAGAAAATTAGTGAGTGTAGTATAGGGAGGATGCGAAGACTTTGCAATTTATTTTTTGACAAAAACTTTGCGGAGCCTATCATCGCATGGACATTATTTCCCCAACCTCCTTTTTATGAAACTGATTCTCTCATTATTGGCCGTCGCTATGCTTGGCGTCAGCAGTTCGGCCTACGCGATCACCATGGGTGATTTCAAAAAAACCGATTGTTCCCTTCCGATATTCTCGGGCAACGGGTGCGCCACTTCCGCAAATACCGAATGTTTCGAGGGCGGTTCCCTCAAGGCGGGAGACAAAATTACCGGACTCTCCGATTCTTGGACCAATGCGACTTCCTGAGAAGTGGTCCTGTACAAGGACGAAATCACGTACCCCGCCATGGTCAACATCGGGGGAAACGGTACCGCATGGCTCAACAATCCGACCAAGGATACCGATTTTTGGAAGACGGGAGCCGAGGTTATTTTTACTCCCGAGACGGGAAGCGGAACGAAGCGTGACGTGTTCAGCCTGAAGCCCGGTAAAAAGGTAACGGTCCTCGAAGCTTCTCTCGGTGCCAATTACCAGCTCGAACGTTCCGACAAGAAAAACGGAGAATACGTCGGTCTCGTGAAATTCCCAGTGAATTACCATACCGTAAGCGAAACCACCGGGAAAGCAGGTGCCCTTGTAAGCCATTTGGAATGTGCCGCGTTTAAGGCGAGCGTTGCTACGGCCGCTGCCGTCATTCCGGTAACGCCCACGACTCCCCCGACGCCTCCGACAACCACCCCGGTTCCTACCGGAGCTACCAAGGTCAAGACCGGAGCTGCCGACACCCTTCTTTTCATGGGGCTCGCCATGCTCCTCGCGCTTGCGTTCATGTTCGCGAGAAAGCGGAAATCCGTGTAGGAAACCCTGGCAAAACGTGAACTCCTTGTCTATTTCTGCGCTCCTCGCTCAACGTGGCGCTGCCACGCCTCGCTACGGTGCTCGAAATAGACTTCGGATTCCATCGTTTTTCCAAGGTTTCCAGAGTAGATTATATCATAAGAAAACGCGGACTCCTCTCCAGGATTCCTTGAATCGATTGTATCACAAGAAAACTCCCGGTCCTCCCGGGAGTTTTTTTGAACCTGACAATATATACCCAACGGGAATTGGTTTCCCGGTTTTTCCAGCCACATCTTCGGACATCTTTTATTTTTTTCTTCGGTCACTTATTCCCGATAAGCTCCCGAAAGAAGAAAAATAAAATCTATTCCGAATCTGTGGCCGTAAAATACCGAAAACCAATTCCCGTTGGATATATCCGCTTTTTTTGCATTTTTTTCGCATATGTGGCAAGGTGTGGGGGTAATCCACTTTTTTTATGACAAAATCTACTCCCACTCTCGAGATCAAATCTCAGACGCCCGACATCAACCCGACGACGCTTGACGAGTTCGAACAGCGTCTCAAGCAGGACAAATTGAAGATTTCCCAAGAGGACTTCGATGCTATTGCCGCGAGATTGGCCGACCAGAAAGCCATGCTCGCCAGGGTCGCTTCCAATGCGGAAGTAACGAACCAGCTTCTGGGCGATTACCTGAAAGAGCAGGCAGCCGCGTTCGAAAGCGCGGCCCGCCGGCAGATAGCGGCTGTCGCCCAAAAGAGAACGGCCAACTTGCAGGCCGGCGCGACGAAGGCCGCATCGACCGGGGATTCCAAAGCCGCCGCCGCCCTTCAGACTGTACGTGCCGAAGCCGCTCCGATCCAACGGCAAAAGGCCGCCGATGCCAAAGCCATCGTGGCGGAAGCCCCTCCGCAATCGGCCGATCTCAAAGTTTCCGTCAGCGAAACCGAAGCCATGGTGACCCAGCTCCGGGCCAGGTTCGACGACCGGATCAATTTTAACGACGCGCTGGATATCCTTCTGAAAAACCGGGCGAAGTTCGAGATTTTTTCCACCAACGACGCGTATTTCCCCGATGCCAGCAAAGAGTCGCCACTTACGAGGTTGCTCGATGCCAACGGATACGTGGGCAAGAGCCGTTTCGGAAACAGGGAAAATAACTATTCCACCCTGGAACTCCTCGCGATCCTCGAATTGCGCGATGCGCTGAAAGACGAAAAGCTATCCAAAAACCTCTCCGCCCGTACCAAGATCCAGCGTGCCGTACCCATTTCGGAAAACCCGACGATCGACGGCAAACAGATGCTTGCCCGGCTCCTCGACTTCAACAGGGACGGAACGCTGACTTCTTTCAATGAGAAGGAACGCAGCTCGAACGTCCTGATTGCGGGATTCCAAAAGATGTTCGGCCTCGGGAAGGATACCCAGCTCCGGGTCGCTCCGGAACTCATGGCCTACCAGGCGCTCGCTCCCCAGATCCGTTCCGAAAAGGACGTCTATGTCCTCATTTCCAAAAAAATCGGGAAAACCCCCGTGGAAGTCGAGGCTTCATGGAAGGACGAATCAACTCGAGGATCCCTCATCGAAGCGTTCCAACGGGCATTTTTGCTCGAAGTCGAACGATCCAATACCACGGTAGCCGGAAAAATCGACGCTGCCGGGGATATCCAGAACTACCAAACGGAAAAGGCCAAGGAACAGGCTCGGCAGATCCGGGCGATCCGCGAGAAGCTCTCCCAGGAAGGCATGGTCGGCAAAGTCCAGGCCAAGCTTACCGGAGCCGGGCTCCCGGAACTCGACTCCAGCAGCATGAAGACCCTGCTCGACCAGACGGCGATCCGGGTGTACGAGATCAATCCCCAGGTATTCGCGTCCGTCGGAGTGAACGGGGCCGTTACGGAGCAGGTGACCAACACGACCACGAATCTTGTCGAATCCAACACCAATACCCTTACTACCAGAACCACGACGACCGACACCAACACGGTCAATACCATCATTCGGAACATCCATATCGTCCAGAATTCCGCCGGCACCGAGATTTCCCGAACCGTTAACGAAACCAATGGCGGAAGCCAGACTTCCAGCAGCACCAGGGTTTCTTCTTCCGATTCGACCTCCGTTTCCCAAACGGACAAGGGTTCCACTACGACTACCGAAAAGTCCCGCGAAACCAAAATCCAACCGACGCTCGTTATCGGGCTCCATCAGGACATCGTCGGCGTCAAGACCGAACGGTTCAATGCCCAGGCCGGAGTCGCGGCAAGCGCCGTGGCCGGGGTGGACGGGATCATTTTCCCGATTACGGCATCCGTGTCCGGGAATTTTACCGTAGCGAACGAAAATGCCCGGCTGCAGTCCGGCAAGCTCGAAGGGAATTACGTTTTCGGAGCGAGATTGGGCCTTTCCAAGGAACTCCGGGGAAATGGCGATACTATCCCTTCGCTCGGATTCGATTTCAATCCGAACGACGTGGCGAACGCGATCGAGAAGCAGGAAGTGCGATTGGAAAACCTCTTGGAGAAAATCGATATCGACGACCGCGGGCAGCTGAACGTGGCCGAACTGGAAAAAATTCTTGCAGACCTGGAAGGACAGGCGAACAAGAAAGATCCCAAAGATATCAATCTGCTGAGCGAAATCGCGCTGATGCGAAAATTCCTCAAGGATACCCGGGCGGCCATCGCCAGCATCCCCGAAACCGATGCCATCGCGCGGAAGCTCCTTATCAAGAATTCCATGACGCAGTACAAAAGCGCCTATCGGGACGCGTTGCTCGCGAGCAACAAGGGCTTCCATCTGGCGGGACTGAACGTGACGTTCGTTCCGGGGATTGCCGCGGTATTCCTCGGGCTCAATGTCCAGAACGTCGCGGGGTACGCGACCAAAACCGGAAAGGACGGTTTCGAAGCGAGGCTTACCCAGAAGCAGCTGAAAATCGAAGACATTCCGGAATTGAAGATGGGAACAAGCGGTTCGATACTCATTGACACCGCCGCGCTTGAAAACGGGCACGTGTCGCTCCAATCCGGATTGGTCGCGAAGCCGTCCGCGAACGGCAGCTCCGAAGTCGTGCCCACAGCGGGCAACCGGATCCGGTTCCAGCAGGTAGAATCCCGAACCGGGGAAGGCATCGTTACCATGGGCATCGTCATCGACCAGGTTCCGGCGGCGTCGGAGGCGGCGAGAGACTCCACGGTCATTCCCGCAACGCCCGAAGAAGCCGTCGAACTGAGGAATATTTATGATCGAAATACCTTTTCCGATGCCGAACGATCGAAGATTTACGGTCTTTCCCGATCGAACGGCCACATGGTCGCCGCGCTCAACCTGATTATCGCGGGCAAGTACGCCGAAGCGAAGGCGGAGCTCGCGAAGGGCGGAGCGCCATTGAAATTCATCTCCGACAAGGTCACCAAGATTCCGGATACCACCGGGCACCTCAAGTCGTTCTTGGACCATCTCCTCCTCGTGACTTCCGGCAGCCGGAAAACGCGGGAAGACAGCAACGTGACGAATGCCCAGATGGTTGCCGAACAGAAGAAGAACGAATCCGCGTTCCGCAAGCTCTTGTCGATTCCCGCTTCGGACGCAGTCGCCGTTGCCGAATACGCCAAAATCCAGTCGGGGTTGAACCAAACGGGAAGCCCTACCGACAAGGTAGCGCTCGCCCCCCTTTCCAGCCTCGTCGGTGCGGGGTATCGGGACATCGCGGGAACCGTGAGCTTTTCTCAGGTCGGATCGGTGGGTGGGAAAAAACAGCAGCGCACGCTCGGCGGCCTGTTCCGGTTCTCCGGCGACATGCAGGTCATGGCAGCGGCTATCCCGGTAGACAGCCCGCAAATGAAGGCTATGATATTGAAGAATGCCGAGGATTCCGGAGCGTTCGCGAAAAATCTCAATCTCGCGAACGAGGTCTTGAAAAGGGCCAATCTTACCGAATTGAAACCCGAAGAATACCGCGAATACCTCCTGAACGGCACCATGCCGAAGCGGTACGAAGGACTTCTCGATCTTGCAATCCGTCCGAAATTCCTCGCTACCCGGGCCGCGCTTCCGGGAGCCACCTGCTTCAACGACGTTTTCGCTCTCGCGTTCCCGCTGGTTACCGTGAAGGGCCGGACCGTCGAGACCTCGACCCCGATCTCGGATCTCACTCCGACCGGATCGCTCGTTACCGCCAGTGACCGGTATGATGGAACCGGCGGGGTAGGATCCGGTACCTTCGGACTCAATTTGTCCCAGATCGTGACGGAAACGGTGATCAACCGGGCGGTAACCAAAGTCGTCGAAACCGCATCGCGCAGTACCGAAGAGAAAACGGAGACGAATCCGAAAGTCACTACGGTCGTTGAGGAGAAAGTTACCATAGAGAAGCCCACCGATCCGGTAACGCCGACCGATCCCACGACCCAGCCGGGTGGCGAGGTCTTCGACGGCCCGGTTGGCACTCCCGTGACCCCAATCGGTCCCGGAGGTGGGACGAGCACTCCGACGCTCGACCAGCCGATCGTCACCCCGACCCCGGGGTCGGGCGGTACTCCGGTGAATCCGGCTACGGATCCTTTCGGCGTCGGCTAGTTTTCGAAGGTAGCAAATATTCCCGGTTAGGTTTTTCGAATGTATTGCATATTATGAAATTACATATATAACTATGAAAAAAATTATCATTTCGCTGTGTATTGCTTCATTGCTCGTCTCCTGCTCTTTCGGCAAGGCCCCTCCCCGGGAACCCAAAGCCGATCAGGGGGCGAAAACCCTTCAGAACCCGCCGAAGACGCTTCAAAACCCGCCGAAGACGAACAATATCGTGACGGAATGAAGCATCGTAACGCCCTCTGAACCGGCTGGCGAAAACGTAAAAATTCCACTGTTGGTAGACGCTCCGGATTCTCGGAATTCCATCAACAACCAACTCGATATTAAATAACCCGCCCCATATGAAAACCTCCCCTCTCTTCGTATTTCGCCTTGCTTTCCTTCTCGCTAGCGCGTTCGCTTCCTCCTCGGCGTTCGCCTGAGCCGGATATCCGGAAGTGTCGTGTTCGACCTTTTGAAGCGCCGGATCCTCGTGCAACCAATGTTTCCAGTGAGACACCCTCTACCAGGGGCAATACGTCGGCAACCTGTACGACGACTTCACGGCCGGATCGGTAAATACGGCCATTTTCGCGAACAATCCCGGAACGGTGAAGACCGAATACGTCCAGACCGGGTTTTCTTGGGCGGAATCCGCGAACATGTGGAAACTGAACAGTTCCCTGTTCTCCTCGTATTCCCCGACCAAGGGTTGGTATATCGCTCTCACTCCGGGTCAAACCGCGAGCAAATACGTACAATCCGCACCTGGGACGGGGCTCCAGTTCGTTTCCGGTCCGAATACGGGGGGAAGCCGGACGACCCCGAGTTTCAAGCTCATTTACAATGCGACGTATTTCACGAGCGCAACGGCTTTCGCTACTGCGGAATCCCATTCGGAATGCGTGTTTTATTACTCCAATTGGTGCGGCGACGGGGTGAAGGATTCAAGGGAGGACTGCGATCTCGGTGCCCAGAACGGCGTATCCGGCAGCGCGTGCCCCGCGAACTGCAAGGTCTCGGCTTTCGACCTTTCGCTGAAGAAATACGTGCAATGACAAGATGCCCAGAACGGTTCTCCCGTTACGGTAACCCGTGGACAATCCATCGACTACACTTTCAAAGCTCGGAACAACGGCGGAGCATCTACCCGTGGGCGAATTACCGTTTCAGACATAGCCTTCCCTGCCGGAGTGACGATAGAGAATCCGGGAACTGCTTCCGCCGTTGGCGGATCCGGATGGACCTGCACTTCCACCAGCACGAGTTTTAGCTGTTATACCGATACCGTATTCGCTTCCGGGCAGGATCTCCCGGTCATTACCGTCAAGGCGAAGGTCGGGGCCACGGCTCCGTACGAAAGTTCCCTCATGAACTATTCCTGCGTTCGAAACAACGAAGAAGCGAGCCTCAATGATTTCGGAGGGAACAACTGCGACGAGGCCAACGTTATCATTACGACCCCGGTACCGGTTGCTTGTACTCCGGGAACCACGACGGGAAACCAAACGAATCCCGTAACCGCCTCCACCGCCGGGCTCTGTCCCGCCGGAAAGGCCGTCGGGGATTTCGTGTCGACCCCGGTCGGAACCACGGTCGTATATACTTGGTCGTGTAACGGAAGCACTCCGGGCTGACTCTGTCAGGCGGTGTATTCCCCGAGCGCCGGAGCCTGTACTCCGGGATCTACCAGTGGCGTGCAGTCCTCGCCGATCACCGCCTCCACTGCCGGGCTCTGTCCCGCAGGACAAGCCGTCACCGGTTTCGCGTCCACTACCGTCGGGAACGTGACTTCGTATACCTGGGGCTGTGGGACTTCCGGCATTGGGGGTTCGTGTTCCGCTACGTATACTTCCCCGCTTTCCAATTTCGATTTGTCGCTCAAAAAGTACGTGAACAACCTTTCGCAGGACGCACAGGACGGGTATCCCGTCGCTTTCCGCATCAATACCGCTTTCAACTATATCATTCGGGTAACGAACAACGGCGCCGCCGCCGCTTCGACGGCAACTACCGTTTCGGATTCGGGACCGTCTCCGAACGGCGTCGATTTCGTCGGAACGCCGTCCGGTCTCGGATGGACGTGCAACCGAACCGGAAGGGGTTTCAATTGTACTTCCATGAGTACGGTTTCTTCCGGTGCCGATTTCCCGGATATCACCGTTCCCGCGACGACCACCGCGACCACCGGATCTTTCCGGAATCTGGCTACGGTAGCGAACGTCAACGAAAATCCTTTCAATAATTACGGGAACAACAATAGCGATCCAGCCAATGTCACCGTTACAACCAGTGGCCCCGCCTGCGTTCCGGGAGCCGTAACGGGCGCCCAGACGGCTCCCGTGACCGCCTCCACCGCCGGGCTCTGTCCGGCAGGGCAAACCGTAAACGGGTTCGCCGCGACTACCGCCGGCACCGTCACCACCTATAACTGGGGATGTAACGGCTCCGCCGTCGGCGGGCTCTGTACCGCGAGCTACAACACTTCCGGCCCCGCCTGCGTTCCGGGAGCCGTAACGGGCGCCCAGACGGCTCCCGTGACCGCCTCCACCGCCGGGCTCTGTCCGGCAGGGCAAACCGTAAACGGGTTCGCCGCCTCCACCGTCGGCACGGTCACCACCTACGTCTGGGGCTGCTGAGCCTCCGCCGTCGGCGGCCTTTGTACCGCGAACTACTCCACCACCGCCCCCGCCTGCGCCCCCGGAACCACCGTCGGGACGCAGACCGCGCCCGTGACCGCTTCCACCGCCGGGCTCTGTCCGGCTGGGCAAACCGTAAACGGGTTCGCCGCGACCACAGTAGGGAACGTAACCACCTATAACTGGGGATGTAACGGCTCCGCCGTCGGCGGGCTCTGTACCGCGAACCTCACCGTCAATACGTGCGTGCCGGGTACTACCGTCGGTCCGCAACCCGCTCCGCTCACTTCCACTTCCACTTGACTCTGTCTCTCCGGGGTAACGGTCAGTTCGTTTACGGGAATCGTCGTCGCCGCTACCACTTCCTACACCTGGGCCTGTTGAGCGTCCAATGTCGGTGGACCATGTGCCGCAAGCTTCACTTCTTCCGGTCCGAGTTCGTTTTGCAGCACCCTCACGTCTTCCGTCACTACGAACCAGAGTTCCGTGCCTTACAGTTCGGTTCTGACCTGTGCGGCTACCGCTGCGGCGGGAGCGAATCCCACGTACAGCATCGACTGTGGAAACGGCACTTCCATCAGCGGAAGAACGGGTACTTGTACCTATTCCGCTTTCGGATCCAACATCGCTTCGTGTAGCGTGAACGGGGAAGCCGCATCGGTCATACCGGCTTCCTGTAAGGTTAGTATTTCCGCTTCTTCCGGAGGCGGAGGTGGGGGTTCCATCTGCGAACGCCTGCTGTTCAGTCCCGTAAGTAGCATCAATGGAACCTATTCGCTTGCCATGACCTGTACGGCTACCGCGTCCGCCGGTATTAATCCGCCGTTCAGCATCGACTGCGGAAACGGTACTACGATCACCGGTCCTACCGGAATCTGCAGCTACAGCACTTCGACCGCTAACAATACGATTGCCGTGTGTTACGTCAACGGTTCTACGCAGTGAACTCCGTCAGCGTCTCCGGGTATCATCGATGCGGGAAGCTGTCGCCAGCGCGTCGGATATATTCCGTGCGTCGGAGTCTGCGGCGGTGGCGGAGGAGGATCCAATCCGTATTGCGGAAACGGAATCGTGGATATCTGGACGAAGACGTTTTCTTCCCCCGTCCCAATTGCCGGAGCCCAGTCTTGTACGGCGGTCAACCGCACCGAAATCCAAATGGTACTCGGGCTTCCGCAAACCGTAAGCGTATTCGATCATTACGATTGCGTCGTGAAAACCACCGAAACGTGCGATGCGGGTTCCACCGCCGCCGGTCCGATAAACAATGCCGTCTGTACGGATTGCCAATTGAATACCACTACTACGACCACCCCGAGGTCCAATCCGCTCATCATCTCGTACGATCCCGTGAATCCTACCCGTCCGCAGGGATTGCCGATTAACAATTACCAATGGATCGTCGGAAACAACGTGCCGGTATTCGAAAATGGCGATTCCTTCGCGATTACTTCGCCGTTCCCTACCATCCTTGCCGGACACGATGCGAAAATATCGAACATTTCCCCGTTGATCCAGCCGAACGGATCGGTCACCACGGCGTTTTGAGCTCACGAATGTATCGGGGCCGGAACGGTGGAATTCGATTCCTGAGTGGTATCTTGTACCAATAACAAAACCGTATTTACCGTCGGGGCCGGAGGAGCCGTCAGTTCCGTTAACGGTGGAAGCGGGAAAAGATTCTCAGGAGACAGTTCTCCCATTCCGAGCGGTTCGAGCTCGGATGACGTCAATCCTCCGCTCAGCTTCGGATCCGCGGTAATGCAAAACAACTTTACCCTGGGGGTCGGATACCTCGTGGATCCGATCAAAGTCCGGGTTTCCCGGCAGGCCGTCAGCAATACCGCCGGAGGAAACGCCTATATCGGAACCCAGGTCGGTTACAGCGTGAATACCATTACCCAAGACTTTCTCTCCAGTATCCAATCCGGCAACTTCGTAGTCACTTCTGGCGCGAGCTCTTCCGCCGTAGCCCTTTCGGGAGCGGCCGGTTCCATCGGCAGCCAGAGCGCTGACGATATAAATGTCGGAAGCGTCAATGCCGGTTCGACATCTGACGTGACCGTATCCAATATGGGGGATTTCAACTTCGCCAACTTCGCCAAGATGGGTGACGCGTCGAATATCTATTCCATCAAAAGCGGAACCGTGACGATCAACGGCAATCTTGTCCTCGACGGAATCGGAACTATGATTATCGAGGAAGGTACCCTGATAATCAATGGGGATATCACGTATGCGAACCCGAATTCGAGTTGGTCATTCGTTATCGTGAAGCCATCGGCTACCGGTACGTATTCCGGGGTTTCCGTTCAGGTCAAGGACACAGTAAAGACTATTTCCTGAGTCTATATGGCCCTGGAAGGGAAAATGACCGGTTCGGCCGCTTCCACCGTACAGCTTTCCGTTGATGGAAACGTGTATGCGAGCCTGACGGATCTCGTGAACAGCCGGACGTTCATCCGGGCGAACGAGGCTTCCACGGCGCTCTCTACCGGGGTAACCATCAATTACTCTACCCGGGCGTTCAAGAACCCGCCTCCGCTCCTCTCCAAATACCTGGAGCAGTACACGCTCAGAAGGATTTCGAGATAGTGAAAAAAGGCCCCTTCGGGGCTTTTTTTTTGGATTTCCGGGTAAAAAAATAGACGATTCTCTCCTTCCTACGAGCGATGCGGGGTGGTTGAGTATTCGTTTTTCGGGCAAGACGGCGCAGTTTGGGCCGAGGGAATCGAATGCGCAACGACCCAAGGCTACGCGAGTAGTGGAATTTTGCCCGACGTCGTATTTCTACAGATGTTTTACCAGATAGCTTCCACTGTCAGCATACCCGAATTTCCGATAGTACGGACGGACGCCCGTACCCGAAATGACCGCCATTTTCCGGATTTCCGGATATCGTTCCCGGATGATTTTTTCGGATTCCGCGAGCATTTTTTTCCCGAATCCCATATGTTGCCCGCTGCCGTCCGGCGGTGCCCCGACGGGGAGTTGGTCGCCGAAGACGTGGATTTCCCGGATAATGGCACAGCCGTCGAGTTCCGGGAGGATAGGGGTTTCTCCGGTGAAGTGCTGGCTCGGGATCCTCAGCCGGAGGAGCCCGAAGAGCGTCCGGTCCACGGGATCGACGAATTGCAAGAGGAATTCGTGCCCCAGGCTCGCGTCGTATTCCGAGATTTCCAGAACCGCGTCATGTGGGTCGTTCTTCTTGGCGCGTATTTCCCGTGCCGATATGTCCTTTCTGGAAATGCTTTTTTCTTTCATCCGTCAAGCGGTCAGTTCCCGAAGGTTCGAGAGTTTGGATCCCGCGAGGATCATGTTGGAAGGAATGTCCCGGTAGCTCCGGTTCAGGCGGACGTATTCGGGAATCATCCCTTCCAGGTCAGCCATCAGGTCGACGAGGGTTTCGTCGTCGTAGGGCGTGAAGCCACCGTTCCGCCAGATTTCCGTGAGTTCCGATCGGTCGGTGACGACCATTGGATAGATTTTGAGTTCGTCCGGCCGGAAATCGGGGTTGTCGAAGATTTCCCGCATGGATTGCCGATCTTGGTCCGGGTCGGATCCAAGGAGATTCGGCATCATGTGGGCTACCACTTTGAATCCGGCATCCTTGAGAAGCCGGGTCGCGCGAATGGATTCGATATTTCCATGCCCCCGTTTATTGAGCGCGTTTATCTCGTCGTTCGTCGTTTGATAGCCAATTTCGACACGAGTGACACCATAGACACGGAGCTGTCGAACTTCATCCGGGGTAATCCAGTCCGGACGTGTCTCGATGGCGATTCCTATGACACGGGATTCGGCGCTTTCATTGCGCTTTTGCGCTTCTTCCAGGGTTTCCGACGCGATCATTCCGTAGCCTTTCCGGATTTTGAATCCAGAGAAGGGGTCGTTCGATTCGCCTTCCTCGATGTATTTACGCAATTCGGAGAACGTGGTATGCGCATCGTAAATCCCTTTCATCACGGCCTCCCGGTATTCCGGAGGATAGACGCTCCAAGTTCCCCCGATAACGCGCACGTCGCACTTGGCAACGGTGTGCCCGGTGACTTCGAGCGACCGGAGCCGGTTCTGGATTTGCCGTACCGTGTCGAATTCGTTGAGTTCCGCCCGCATGACCGCCGGTTCCTGGGGGACGTAGCTTTTCGGGAGGTGGTCGAACGTGGGGCAGAAAACGCATTTCCCGGGGCAGCCCCAGAATTTGGTGAGTAACGAAATCACGGAAACTCCCGAAAGCGACCTCACGGCCCGTTTGCGGAAGAGTTTGAGGATCCGGGTATCGTTCGCGTATTCCCCTTTTTTCACCCCGGACCGATAGGTTTCCAGAAGCCGGAACAACGGCGGCGAATCCGCACTTTTGTATTTTGCCGAAATCCGCCGGACAATAGCTTGGAGCTGGTCCTTGGTAAAGGCTTCCGTATCGGAAACTACGGCTTCCACGATTTCTGTCGTTAGGTCGAAATTCATGTTCGGAGTGTATCCCAAGTCGCGAAGTTCGCAAACTCGTTGCAACCAATTTTGACAGACTGCCGACTTTTCATACAATGGGCAAGCAAAAATCCTTGCGGGGGTAACATAAAAGAGCGAGTGTACTAAGGCTTCAACCCTTGGGTGTGCCGGTTCAAACCCGGTCCCCCGCTCCAAATGTCCATTTTTGCGGATATAGCTCAATTGGCTAGAGTACCGCCTTGCCATGGCGGCCGTTGTGGGTTCGAGTCCCATTATCCGCTCCAAATACACCCTCAAAAAGAGTCCTTCGGGACTCTTTTTTCACGAAGCGGCCGGCGGATAATGGGACTCGAACGCGAGGCAAAGCGCGTCAGCGCTTTAGGAAGCCAACGGTTTGGCTTCCGGCCGAGCGCGTCCGCAGCGGAGCGGAGGAAGAGTCCCATTGTCCGTCCCAATACACATTTTGCCCAGACGCGCCTATTCGTTGCGATTTTCGTTCGAAAAAGAAACCCTGGGTTTCTTTTTTGTATTTTTCCATATAATCTGCTCATGGCCAATACACACGGACTCTCGCCCCGCCTCGTCAAGAAACAGGCTCAGGCACGGAAAAATTCAAAAGGCAAGAAAAAGGCCTTTGCGGTTTATATCGGCAACGAGAATCCCCAGACCCGCAAGAACACCAGTTTCAAGCAGCGGAAGCATTACATGGAAAACAAGCAGAATTTCCCGAAGAAAAAGCTCTGAACGAAAAACATAGAATCCCTCATCGAAATGGGAATTCTGGACTCGCGGGGTTTTTTCAAGAAGGGAAAGAAGAAAAATTTCATGACGAAATCGATGGTCGATCTCAAGGGGTTCGATTATTATGGCATGCCCCGAGCCGGTTAGTTTTTTTACAGGACGGAATATTCGTGGTAGCATGGACGCAATTTCCTGAGAACCCCCTCTATGAACCCTATCAACCAACCTTCGCAACCCCATTCGTTTTCCCATCTCCACCGGTGAATCTGGGGAGAATTGCGCAATGGCGACATCCTGCCCGTCGGAGGGTCGATATTTTCGCCGGTGCTTACGACGAATTTGAAATTGGATTACGACGCGTTTCCGGCTTTTGCAAAATGAGAAGATTTGAATCGACTTTACGCTTCCAGAAAGGACGTTTTCGAGGTATGGTATCGAAAATTCCCCGAAGGCGTCCGAAAAAATGTCGATCCCAAATTGTTTTTCGCGCTCATGACCGTTCAGAACGGAATGGAGCAGCGACTTGGTATTGCAGCTGACGAACTTGCGGGCGCTACTGGGATTCGGAACGCGAAATATGCGGATTCCACGCCGAAACTTTCGGATTTTCGTGACGGTTCGGCCCAATGTGCGGAACGGGCCGCCCTGTGACAGGGCATATTGCGCTCCATAGGCATCCCGAGCGTATATATGAGCGGCGTATCCTTCCATACGGATGTGGCCGAGGGGGGCGATCACAGTTGGATAGTCTTGCATCCCGATACGGATCAGTCGATAATTTACGACATAGCCAGGCCCGGTAAAAATCGGCTCCCGAATCTCTACAAGTCCGAAAGCCCTATTTCCAAGGAAATATTCGAAGGCCAGGATAACGCGTTCATCGAAGCCAAAAAACTGCTCGGTTCTTCCAGCAGGTTCTTTGGAGTCTCGGACCATCCGAACATGATCACGGAAATTGGGTACGTGGTCAAGAGCTATGTGAGCACGAATCTCATGCCGCTGTAACATTCGATTCTCGTTTCCCTAGGGGGGGATTTCCAGTCTTTATCATCGTGGCATCCGGGTGTTTTCTTTTGTTCAGACTGATTTCGTAACAGGTCATGCTGACTTCCCCTTGCAAAAAACCCATAATTCGCTATGCTCCACGGGCGTTTTTGCAGCCGTAGCTCAGTTGGATTAGAGCGCCTCCCTGCGAAGGAGGAGGCCGCGCGTTCGAGTCGCGCCGGTTGCACCATTAAGCCAAAACCATACACGCAGCGGCCTCATCCCCGAGAGGGAAGGGCAGACGGCAAATAAACAAATACAAAGATACCTATTTCTATTCACAGTTTCACCAATTAACGGGTGGGACTTTTTTTCGTTCATTCCAAAAAAAGCTCCCACGAAAAATACCAATATTCCGGGACTCTCCCACCCCCCATGTTAAAGGGGGGTGGTTCACTCCCAAAAAAACAAACAGTAAAGTGCATTCCAATGCCTAAAACTCAAAAGGGGGGAAATGCGAAAACCCCCCATGCTGAAAACGACCCGAAAACCGACCCGGAAAAAGCTTCTCACAAAAGCAAAATCACCCTCTTTTCCAAGAACATCGACTATCTCACGCTCCGAATCTCTGAAACTTCCGCATTCGCCCGCCAAATCTCCGGCCTCGTGGAAAACAACGCCGAAAAGTTTCTTGACCACGGTTTCCGGCTCGTCTTCCGCGGCTATGCCAAAAGCAACCGGATCAAGCTCTACGATATCCAAAGCGAAACCGAGAAAATGATCGCCCAAATCCACCTGAAAATGCCGTCGACCAAACCGCCGTTGGTAATCAAGACCATATCCCCCCTCTCCGGTGAGGAAGTCGAATATTCCATCCCGCAGGCCGAACCCGACAAAATATTTTCGGAAATCGAATTCGTCGGGCTCTTCTGCATGGCGTACCAGGATTTCCTGCCGTACTTTCTCGGACTGCTCGAATTCAATCCCGACGTCCCACGGCTCGTTTCCCGGATCGACTACCGGTTCGACATCCAGGGCATCGATTGCCACGACTTCCTCAAAAAGTACGTGCGCTACCGGAACCGGGTCAAGAACTTCGTCACCGAAGGTCGCGAAACGTGGCGCTGTTCCGTCACCGAAACCACGCAATTCGCGATCTACAACAAGACGCTCGACATCATCGACAACAACAAGCTCGAAATCGTCGCGCTCGGCGAACGGCCGTACCTGCCGTACATGCAGTCCACCAAACCCATCACCCGCCTCGAATACCGGAAAAAGGCAAAGGGAATCAAGGACCTCGTCGATTCTTCCCTCAACGCGCTTCTCAAAAGCGTCGAAACCGATGCCGCCGATTACATAAACGCGAATACCGGCGACAAATTCGACATTTGGAAGCTCACCGAGTCCAAGCGCTACGTCCACGACGTGGAACTCACCGCCGACCACTACGACCGCAACACGGACGAGGTATCAAGGGCCGTGATGAAGCGGATACTCAACCGCTCCATCCTCATGGCCACCAGCTACCTCAAGACCTACAGGAAACACACGTCCGAGGACGCCATGTTCGAAGAACTCTACCGGGTCTACGGTATGAAGCTCCTCCTCAAGGGTTTCGAAGTGTTCTCCGACAAGGAAATCCCCGCCGAACTTACCGACGTCTACCAGCTCAAAAAACTTTACGCCGATCCTTAACCCTATCCTTCTGATATGGCACACTCACATAATAATGCCCATCCCACCGAAACCCCGAAAAAGCTCCTCGATATCCAAGTCGTCCTGGCGACCGATTACACGGACGAGGATATCGCGCTCCTCTACTCCGGTTTCGGTACCCACGACCGCGAATATTTCGACGCCGAATACGAACGGCTCAAAAAGCTCAACCTCGTCCGGCAAAGGGTAAACAATACCCTCGCTATCAAAATGTTTCTGCTCTCCGACTTGAAATCCCTCAAATCCAGACATGAAAACCTCGCCAAGAAAGTCGACCGGTTCAATTCCGGCATTTCCCGGATATACGGCAAAAAGTCGCCACCGCAGGATCACCTTGACTTCCAGAGGCTCGTCAAATAAACCGCATGACTCCAAAACAAATAATCCTCCCATATGCCAACCTCCAAAATCAAAAGTCCCGAAAACGTCCGGGCAAAATTCGTATCGGTACGTCTCAAAAGGCAAAAAACCGAAATCGACGAAAAACTCACCGTCCTCGATATCTCCGCGTTCAACCGGGTAGAGGCAATAAACCGGGTATTGTTCGAACGTTCCGCATAATGCAAATGCTCGAACTCTTCGCCGGTACCAGGTGCGTCGGCAAGATTGCCGAATCGCTCTGAATGCGCGTCATCTCCCTCGATATCGACCCGAAGCATCGTTGTGACCTCGTCATGGATATCCTCGATTTCGATCCGTTCGACTACTGCGATATTTGTCCGGACATAATCTGGGCATCCCCGGATTGCACGACGTTTTCCTTTGCCTCGTCCTGATTCTATCGCGACAAGCTGGGAAACGCCAAGAACGAAAAAGCCCGCCATGGCGATCGTATCCTAGAAAAGACTCTTGAAATCATCGAACATTACCTCAAAAAGAATTCATCGATGAAATACTATGTCGAGAATCCCCGCGGCAACATGGCCAAGCAGAAAACAATGATCGATTTTCTCGAATGGTCCGATTGATTTGCCCGCCTGATTACCTTTTGCTCCTACTGATACCCCTACCGCAAGCCAACGCATATCTTCACGAATGATTTGTCCTGGCAACCGAAACCCCGGTGCGGGTACAAGACCCCGGAATGATCGGGGAATTCGTGCTGCCACGTCCCGGTCCCCCGCTGTACTTCCGCCGGTATCGTCTCCCTCTGACGTGCCGGAGACAAACGCCGCTCCCTCATTCCGAATCAACTGATTCTGGAATTACTTCAAAACCCAAACTAATAATCCTTCCTATGCTTAAGCTCCCATCTCTCGACGAAACGCTGTCCATTCTCCGTTTCTTCTCCCAAGGCCTTATCGCCTGATACGCCATCACCTCGAACATCCACAACGGCCATCCGTTCCTTGCCGTACTCTTTGGCTCTCTCTTCCTCGCTTTCTCGGTGGTCTCCTTCCGGGAATACTGGGTGGAATTCTGGACCGACTGAAACGGCGACCTCTCGCTCGACTTGTCTTTCGTCGATTGTTTCGCTCCGGTTTTCCTGGCCTCCGTTGCGGGTTTCTACCTTGCCGACTCCAAATTCGAACTCTTCCTTTCCCTCTTCCTTGTCCTGGCCAACCTTGCCATCGTCCTTTGGATGCTTTCCCCGTACTACGACTTTGCCGGCCAATCCCCGGAAGAATCCGATCCCGACGAATCGCCGTACTCGAACCAGGCCGAATACGACTTCGACCATCCGAAACCCGAACTCGACGAAACGGACGAACCCTCCGGCGACCCCGCCGTCCCTATTTCTCCCGTCGATTCCGAGTACGCTGCCGCTTTCTTTGCACGCCTCAAGGACAACCTCGTCGAATACCATCGTCAGCCTCCGGTAACGAACCGGTTCAAGCGGCCGGATTTCATCTATCCTCCCGAACGCGACCTGTTGCTCGATCTGGAATCTGACGATGACGACGCCGGAGCCCGATCGGACTTCCCGGAATCCCACCGGGACAAGTTACCGAAAACCTATCACCTCTTCGGCATTTCCATCGTCCTCGACCTCCAGGACCGCAAGGAAATCCGCCGCCTCAAAATCCGCCTGCCCCAATCCGTCGATACTCGGTTCCTTTCCGCGCTCCTTTCTTCCGGCATCTACGGGAACACCGTTTCCGACCATGTCCGAATCCAAGCCCGCCAGAAGCTCATCCAGATGGTAATTGGCCCCGCCCACGTCACCGATACCGACGCCGATTCCCTTTCCTAGATTTTGACTTGCGAAAAACATTCTGGTATTCTGGATCCATGAACAAGGAATCATTCACCGACCTCGTCAGGTTTTCCGGCGGACTTGAAAACGCCACCATAATCTCCTCTTTCGTCGACCGCCTCACTCCCACGGGCTTCGAGCAGTACGTCACGGACTTCTTCAAGCTCCCGGAATACGGCTTTTCCTCGTACAGAAACGGCTGATTCGACGATGGCGGGATAGATATCAAGGCCGCTAGGTCCAAAGAGGATTGATCCAATCAATACCTGATAGTCCAGTGCAAGAAATGGGCGGTCTATCACATCGATGAATGAGAAGTGGCCAAATTCTACGGCAAGGTATCCGATATCTCCCGCCAGCACGATTGCTTGCTCGTCTTCGTAACTACTTCTTGGTTTACTCCCAATGCCAAGGCGTTTTGCGAATCCAAAAATATTCGGTTTGCCGATTATTCCGACCTTCTCAACTTCAATGCCGAACTTCCGCTCGAAACTTGGATATCCGCCATTTCCGATCCGGTCGAAAAGGAATTGTACCTTGCTCCCGCTTACGTCCCGAAAGCGAAATCCGTCAAGCCTCTTCCCGACGTTCAAGCCTCCGACGTCTCCGGACTGGCCGCCGCGATCATCCAAGCGGTTTCCGCTTTCGTTCCGGTCGTAGCTGAAAAGCCCGGCTCCAACCAAAACCCCGGCTCCAACGAAAAGCCCAAAAAGCCTTTCGTCCCGTACTACGGTTACTATCGTAACAAAGCCGCCAAAGCCAAAGCCGCTAAATCCCAAAAATAGCTCGCACTTCCATTTTTACTATTCCTGTGTATATTCTTCGGAATACTCATATTCGTTACATGGTAGCAAGCAAAATACAATCTGTTAAGCTCAATCCCGAAACTGTCAATAAACTTCTCGATATGAAAATCGAAATTGGCGGAGTGGAATTGAAAACTTATGACGACAAGGTTTCTCACCTCATCTGGTTTTTCCAGCACTACAAGAATTGAAACAATATTCCGCCTTCTAAATAGGCATTAAAAGTACCATTAATTGGCACTTTTAATTTGACACCTACCAAAATCCCGCTATATTCCAACCATAGACAACAAAAACAAATGTCTGTGGTTTTCTCTCATCTCCTTACAAATTCTCATATGTCCGAACCTGCAAAGAAATTCGTCAAGAAATTCGAATTCAAGAAAATCGATTTCAAGTCGCTCTTCAATACCGGCACCCTCAACGAAGAGGGAAAACCCGACCGCACCCTCACCATCGATTCCTTCGTGACCCAGAAGACCACGCTCGAAACCGGCGAAGTGGTAGCTATCCCCGAAGTCTGCCTATCCCTCACCGTCCGGGCTTACTCCTGGGATATCAAGGCATTCTTCGAAGACGTCTCTGCCTGCCACTTCACCCCGCAGGAATTCCAGAAGCTTCGTGAATTCTTCCAAAGCCTTCCCGCAGCCAAATAGCTTCTGCCGGAGTGCTTCCAAATAAAAAAACAAACGTCGGAAACCGGGAACTGTAACGAATACTTACTCCGGAAAAAGCCCGCACTCTTAAAGGAAAGGAAATTGACACGAGCAAACATCAAAGCGGTTCACGAAACTCTCCGGCCCCGAACCCGCCCGAGAGTCTCTGGAACCGCTTTTTTGCAACTCGCAATCTTAACTTGTCTCCCGCTTCGTTCTCCGAACCTTCGGATGACGGCCCGGGCGGATACTCCTCGCGGATACTCCCCTTGTCCTACTTCTCACTTTCGTCCAATGATCGCTTCTCTCGTAGAAAAAATCAAAGCGTCAAAGGCTCTCAAGGCTGGCTTCATTGCTCTCTCCCTCGCGGTAGTCGCCGTCTCCGCCCTCGGTTCCGTTACGGTACGAACCGCAACTCCTGCTGGCTATGCTACAAACGCATTCCAGTCCGTCGTCGCCCTCGTTTCCGTCCCGGAAGCCAACGCCCAGGCCGTGTATACCCCGCTAACGGGTATCACCATGCCTCAGGCCGACGTCGACGCGCTCGGGGAACAGTCAATCAATGCTACCCTTAGCATCCTGACCGTCCTGATGCAATTCGGAAAGTACTTTGTGATCCTCGCTGCCGTCTATGGTATCGTCCGGTTCGTCAAAGGCTTTATCGGCCACCGTTAACCGTCCAGACGCCCTGCCATCCCTCGCCCGGATGGCCGGAATCTGCATTATTAACCGCCTATGTACGACGAAAACCTGCTTACCGCGTTCATGTCCAAGCTGATGCTCCTGCTCCAGCTTTTTCTCGTCAACTACATCGTCCCGATTTTCTTCACCTGCTTCATATTCTTCCTCGCCGGCTGGCTCGTCTCCTTCTTTTCCCGCCGTTAACCTAATCCGACCATGAACCTCTGAACCTGCACCTTCATTACCTTCGACACTGGTTCCTCCTCCGTCTCCGGTCTCGACTGTCCCGATCTCGTTATATCCTTACCTGAAGCCGCTGTCCGCTACGCGGAATTCTCTGGCACCGGGAATTTCCTCCGTCTCGGCTACCAGGACAACGACGGCGCCTACTACGTCGATTCCGATTTTTACAATATGCTCATCCTGCTCTTCTGGCTCATTCCGATATCCTTCTCTATCATCTGGAAGCTCTCCGCGAAATGATACCAGCTCGGCAAATCCAAATAATCCTTACTACCCATGAAACTCCTTGCCAAATCCTACGCTTTCTCTCTCTTCGTGCTTTTCGCCATAATCGCGCTCGCGTCCGTTTCCATATCCCAGGCCGATGCTTTCAACGCGGTATCCAATCCCACCGATTTCCAAAAATGACATACCCCGCTTGTCTTCGTAAACGGTCTGTATACTAATTATAATTGAGCTTGGTTCTCTAACGTATCCTTGGATTGAAAGTCTTTCCAACCCGGCTTTTCGTACCCTATGACCTTGCAAATTACCGAAATGCATTCTGAAATCATACAGGCGCTCGATTCTGATCTGACTGTGCAACAGGCGTATTACACCCCGATTCTCGGCCCTAGGTTCATATACAATTCGTCCAATTGACTTTTCCTCGTCTTCCATGAACCGTATTTCGTTTACAAAAATGCCAACACGGGGAAAGTCAACGTCATCAAGTACAACCCTGCGAATTCCGTGGGTCCTTCCATGGAATACTACGAGCTCGACAAAGCCACTATGACGCTTTCCGCTTTTCCCGTCTTACTCACCCCCAAACCCGTGATTACCGTTCCCGACGTTCCGTGGTACGATGACGTATGGCAATGGATCACTCTTTCGGCACCTCCGACCGACTACGTGCCTCCCGCTTCTTTCCCGCTCTATATGGAAACGAAATCCGGCCTCGGAATTTGGACCTACAAGGGTACGGACGGTTTCAATTATTCCTACTCGGTATCCGGTATCTACTCCCAGCAGTCCATGCAGGCCGAAGTCATCCTCCCCGCTTTTGCGTATTCTTGAAACGTTTCCTTTTTCGTATCCCCGACAACTACCGGATCCTGATCTTTCCTCGTTTCGAACGTCCATGACAACGTGCATTCCAAATCGGGTCCTTGGCACACTCCCGTCCAAATGAAAAATTTTACCGCTTTCGACAATCCTGCTGCTTACTTCCGCATGACCGACGGCTTAATATACTCTTGGGATATGAACTGCGACGATCCGCAGTATTCGAACTGCCGTTTCGACTATTCCAAACAGGCTAACTACTGCGCCTGAGAACCCGGCGTATACGATCCCCGCGCTATCGCTTGCGGTTCACCCGTCGACCTCTCCGTATCTCCCAACCCCGTTTCTAACTCTGGATCCGCTGGCTCCGGCACGAACGTTGCGGTTTCCACGACTCCCGCCTTCGTCCCGGTTCCGCAGACTTGCGTTCCTAAAACTTTCTCCTGAGTCACGACTCTTTCTGACACTTCCGCCGATCTCCAGCCGAATACCTGTACTTGGCGTACCGTCTCGAACAACTTCTCCTGCCAGGACATAAACGGTCACTACTGTAAGCTCGACGGCGACGCCTGCCTCCTCCAAATCGACAATCCCGCGCAATATGCCGGTTCCGGTACTTCCACGTATTCCGGTGACGTCATCCGCATCGACTGTGCCAGCGCTACCAAATCATGTACCTGGATCAATTCCACCACGTGCGGGAATCTCCAGGATTGCTACGCCGACGGAGCTTATTGCCGGGTCAAGCCTACGGAAGTCATATCTGACAACTCTTCCATCCTCGATTCCCTCCAAAGCTTCCTCTCCGCTTCCGGTTCCCTCGACTTCTCGGGCATGACGCTTAACAACACCGTCGCCACGTTTACCGGCATGACCGGCAACGTTACCGGATCGAGCGCCGTATCGTATACCGGCGGCGGCTTGTGATCGTATTCCGGCCAGTCCATCCTTTGATATGTTCCCGGCTCCGAATCCGGCGCTACGTTTCTCGGAGAGATACCCGGTAGTTCTTGCGAACTTTTCAATCCCGACAAGTCTTTCGCTTACTTCTCCGATTCTCTTCCCCTCCATATCGACCTCTCCATATCCTGATACGTCGACAGTCCTGCCCTCAAATCCGTTCTCAAGTATCCTGATGCCGTTACCGGCCTCTTCACGAACCCCGTAAATAACGCTCTCTCCATTCTCCGTACCATGGGGACCGTACAGGAATGACAGAGGATTTGTTTTCTTGGCATCGTCTACCGGGTCCGCTATCAGAACTGGTTTCGGATCGTCAACGAATCCGACTTGTTTCGCGGCCATTCCGGTTTCGCCCCTTACGGGAGCCTTACTTATCTGGACTACCTCGTCCTTCTCTTTTCCGGAATGGTCATACTCTTCTCGTCGTACTTTATCCTTAAGCCAAAAAACTAGCCATGTTCGCCATACTAAAAACCGTACTCCTGTCCCTTCTCCCGTTCCTCGGGAAATTCGTCGACAAATCGTTCGACGCCCTCGGCTATTTGGCTCCGATCGTCGTGAGATACGCCACGAAATGGGCCAAGGTCTCCCTCTGGGTCTTCGGCGTCACGTTCGTCCTCAACCTCTCTTCCACCCTCCTTGCCTTCACGTTCTACCATCTCGGGATGGCCATAGTCATCGCCCTTGCCTCGTACTGTACCATCTTCACCGTCACGACCGTCCTGAACGGCGTACTCGCCGTCATAGTCCTCGCCATAGCTATGATCGTCGTTCCCCTCATCGGGTAACGCCAAAACGCAAATTCAAGCGGTTCGAATCCTATTCCTTTCGGGGTACGGTCCGGGCCGCTTTTTTACCTCAAAACAATTACCGATAACCCAACTTCCCATGCTCCAAATGCGCCTCATCTGATTCTACATCCTACTCTGAATGTTCGGCAGCTGAAAGACCCAGAACATGACCAAATTCCTCCGGGACGCCAATTCTTCGAAAGTCATCAATATTTCCAACTATTGGACCGGATATACCGACTTCCAAATCCAGTCGCATAGAGATCTCATAAACATCCTCACTGACATATACGACTATCACCAGTATATCAACCTCTGGGAAGACCGTGAGCAGCTCTTCGCCCAAAAATCGCACCTCTACCCCGCCTACCTCCGGAAAGCTGCGGAATTCCGCGAAAAATACCCCAACCTTCCCCGTAATATCTGATTCAACGTCGCTCTGGACGAATGATCCATCTATTTCAACCCGAGAAACTTCGACAAGAATTTCAAAGGGGAAAACGAAAAGCTCCTCAACTTCATATACCAGCCCCGGAAGCTCGAACTCCTCTTCATGGTGGCCGTCCAGAACCCCCTCGAACTCGACGTCAAATTCCGCCGCCTCGCCGGGTACTACCGCAAATACTACCGGGGGCTTCACTTTATCCGATGGCATAAGGACTTGTGGTTTTCCAATCCCGAGGAAATGGATTTCGACAAGGCGGAAGTGATCGGTTGGGGCATCAACTTCAATTTTTACCCCTGGTTCCCCCGCTACCTCTACAATACGAAAGAACTCATACAGGCTACCGAAGACATCTATGTTCCCCGTTCCCTCTACCTCTCCCTCGCAGACATGCTGCATCCTTTCCGTCCCATGAAAGTGGGTGAGTTACGCCAGGGCGCCGCTTTAGCGGCCACGGCGTAACCCCGAATCTATGCTATTATTTATACATAAAAAGTGCCATATAGTGGCACTTTAAATTTGACTCTCATTAAAAAGTATCCTACAATATACGCATATTCAATAACCCTTCCCGAATATGACAACCCGCATCCCTTATACCCTGCGCAAATATTCCAAGATCATACTCGACGTCAGTTTGGATTCCGACGGATACCAGATCATGCTCAAGGACGGCTACCATTTCGAAGACTGCCATTCCGTCATGGAAGACTCCCTTAGGGAGTGCGCTGCTTCCCTCGACCGGGTTGAGACTTGTTCTTGCCCGCAGTGCGCTTATTCTCGTCAGGCAGAACTCAAGGCCGCAACCCATGCTTGGATTAACCGGATATTCGACGGCCCCGACCGATCCGATTTCGGATTTGTTATCCATTATGACGAAAATGGCCGTGTCGTTTGTTTCCAGCTTTTCAACGCGATGAAGAAGTACGGTACCGGATGACAAAAGAATTTCGATTATCTCGCCGGGTTCAGGGATAAAATCCTTTCCGCGAACGAAGACGCATTCGCGAACCCCAGGGACGATTTCGATCTATGGGTCAATAAGGATTCCAGGGGAGAACTCGTACATGTACAGCTCATGAACCTAAGCAGGGATAAAGCCATGATTCTCCGTCTACAAGCCGCAAAGCGTAAATCGGATGCTCCCATGCTCGCTAAAATTCCGGCATAGCTTCCGTCTCTTCCTCTTCCTCTTCCTCCGCCTCCGAATCGGAGGTTTTTTTTGCTTTCCAACACCGATGACGGGATTTCCCGGCTTCACGGGAAATCCGTTCCGATCCGGAATTCCCGCAAGTCCGCTTGCGCTTCCATCAGGGGGCTCCGGGGGGATTCCCCCGGTATCGGAATTTTTCCGCAGCTCGCGCTAGCATTGAGCGAAGGAAAAAAGCCCTCCGCTTCCAGTCGGAGGGCTTCCCGCGCCATTCCGCTTTCCCTAATTCTCCCGGCATCCCCGCAGGTGCCCGCCGGGCAGGCTATGGCAATATCCTCCTATTCCGGTAAAAAACGGGCGGAGCCGGCTATATCGTCAGCTTTTCCGCAGGAAAAAACAATCGGCTCGTATCGCGCCCGGCGCGCCGGGCGCCGACACAACATCTTGTGTCCCGTCCGGATAGATCTTTCTCTTAAAACCACAACATCTTGTGTTTTGCTATTCTGATAGCAAACCGGGAAAATATAAAAAGTGCCATATTGTGGCACTTTAAATTTGACACAGGATAAAACTTATCCTACATTATCCGTGTCGCCCTCTCCGGGCTCCCGTTCATTAACACCGAAACTGTAAATAAAAACAGGTTACTAAATCAAATTCGTTTATTAACCCAATCCCCAAAATGTTCCTCGAACAATTCTACACCGAGAAGAGATACAACGAATGAGTAGGAGAGAAAACCCTCTACTCCTACCGGTTCTATTTCTCCCTCCTTCCCCAAGCCTGAATGGATCCGGACGATCCCGCCGACCTTACCGTCCGCAACTTCCGGACGCTTCTCGCCTCAGAATGATCCAGGCGCGAATGGAAGCCGATAACCTACAACACCGCACGCAAATGCTACCGCTCCTACTGCGCGCATCTCGTCCGGGACCGCATCATCGGTTTCAACCCGTTCGACCAGATACCCAAGATGAAAGAACCCCAGAAACTGCCGAAATCCCTTTCCGTCGAGCAGGTCAAGGCTTTGAAATACGCGCTCCTGTCAGTTTTCAAGCCCGAGACCTTCAACGGCTTCCGGGACTTCGCCATATTCCAAACGCTCCTCTATACGGGAATCCGCCGGAAAGAACTCCTCGATCTCGAACCCTCCGACCTGAACCTCTACGAACGCAATCTTTGCATCCGCAACGGCAAAGGCGGCAAAGGCCGGAACGTCCCGGTATGCGACCAGCTCCTCCCGATCCTCCTGGACTATTCCAAGGTCCTGATGGAGCAGCATCCCGAGGCTACCCGGCTTTTCCCTTCCAAGAACGATTACGCCCTCGGCGAACGAAATCTCCGGAACATCTTCGACAAGGTCAAGGCCAAGCTCGCCTTTCCCCTGTCTCCGCATCGCCTCCGCCACACGTTCGCCACCGAGCTCGTCCGTAATGACCTGGACATCTTCAACATCGCTTCCGTCCTCGGGCATTCTTCCGTGAAGACTACCCAGATCTACCTCACGGCGAATACCGAATCCATCAACCGGAAAATCTCTTCCCTGCGGCTTTACTCCTAGCTTGACATCCGTCCGGAAACGTTCGAATCCCTGCGAAGGAGGAGGCCGCGCGTTCGAGTCGCGCCGGTTGCACCATTAAGCCAAAACAACGCCCCTAGCAGCCTCATCCCCGAGAGGGAGGGGCATACGAGACAAAAAGGTTCGCCGAAAATCATCGGATAGCCTTTTTTTCTTTTCCCATTAGACTATTGACCGTTCTAAATATACTTCCCCCGAATAATCATAACAACATGAACTCAAATTGGAAATCCGCCGTAGCGGGAACCGCATTGGCCCTGACGGTCCATGCCGGCATTGCCGGAAAACCCCTCCCATGTCCCACATCGTCTCCGCTCGTCGATACTGCCCACGTCGTCAAGGAGGGTATCCGTCAAAAAATCGAGAACCGCCTCCGCAAAGTCGACCTGGAAAAGCGTCACCAGGTCGTGGTCGTAACCATCGATCGCTTGGACGAGTACGGCTACGGTTCCATAGAAGAAATGGCCAATGCCATCGGCAAGGGATGCAAAGTCGGCTACCGGTGAGAAGATTCCGGCGTAGTGGTTTTGCATACCGAAATCCCTTCGCTGTACCGCATCGAGACGGCAAAAACCCAAAGGTATATTACCGATCTCGAATCCTCTCGAATCCTTACAAACTCCAAGTCCGAAGGGATATGCCGGAAGGAGGACGCATCCTGCCGGCTGGACGATATCACTTTCCAGATCGAACGGCTCATTCGTCGGGAATATCCCGACCTGGTCGGTTTGGCGCCTTCCCCCGTGCCCAATAGCGAAGTCGTTTCGGCCCAACGGACTTCGGATTTGCTCAATTCCCTCGGATTCTGAGCGATCGTGGTCTTGGTGCTCGGGAGTGCTGGGATCGGAGGGCATTACGGCATCGAAGTTCTGAGAAAAAATTCCCGGAGAAGGTCCCTGAAAAAAGCGATATTCGAACTGTATGCCCACCTGTTGACCGAAATGCAAAAGTATCCGGATTGGTTCTTGGATCAATATGCCGCGGATCACGATGCTGCCGTCCGGGGCATGTCGGCATATTCCGACGATGCCGTCGACGGCATCGTCGATGATCCCAGCCAAGAAGCCATCACGAGGGGACTCATGGATTCGATACGGGATTCCGTGGCAACCTGGCCTCGGGAATTCGCGCGTATCGACGAAAAACTGCATTTGGCCAAATTTGATTTGAAAGACCTGACGATCCGGGGACTCCAGCTCCAGCAGGAATTGGAGTGACAGGGGTACCGGTTGTGAAATATCGTTTTTCCTGCCGTTACGGATGGGGGCAATTATATGGATACCCTCACCCGTATCGCGACAGCGAAAAAACTCGCGAATGAGGCGATTGTCCAGATGGAAGAATCGCGAAAATTCTACATGGCCATCGTGAATCTGGCCGATGGAATCGAATCGGATTTCATTAAGAAAAAAGCCGAATACGAAGTCCGAATCGTCGAGTATAGGGAAATATTCGGAACAGTTCCCCGTATCTCCTGGAGCGATCTGGAAGAACAGGTGCCGACGTTCGCGAAAGCTTTTCGGAACGCGTATCGGGACAAGGACGTTCCCGAATTGAGAATTTTGTTCCTGACGGGCAAAAGCCTGTCACGTATGCTTTCCGATGCCACGAACATGATGGTCGACGAAATCAATTGGTTTCACGCGATTCCTTCCGAAGTCGCGCTAAAAAGGAAAAAAATCGTGGAAATACGGCCAGGAAGCGATTTTCAATCGGTTGCCCTTGCCTATATGAAAAAAACCGGAAACCGGAATTTTTCCGATTACGATATTTCGGAATCCTCGGAACGGCTGAATGAAACCCTCGATACCATATCGGAACTCCATGCTCAAAAAATTGACATAGAGTCCATTCGGGAACGGTTTCAAATATTCGATTCGGAATTCGCCCGGATGAAAGAATATTCGGAGCTGGGATCGGAGCTGGCCATTTTGATCGTTGAAGAAGGCCTAATGGAACATCGCAAGAAACGCGATGAAATCCGAAGAAAACAGGAAGAAGACGACCGGAAGCTCCGTCAGGAAGAAGAAGCCCGATTTGCTCTAGCGAATATTACGAGCATAGCATCGACAAGCCATTCCACGGACTGGAATTCCGGCGGCGGCGGGGGATATGGCGGTGGCGGAGCGACGAGCGACTAAGTCTCCAAGCAAAAATAAGTTGCAACTTATTTTTGCTTGGAGACTCATGCCAAAAATCCAGGTATCCGCATTAAGATTTCCGGTTTGAACAGTACTTGCCGATGGCCTGATTCTTCCATTTCCATAACAAATGCTTCGTTAGCCGTCGTTCCAAAAACACTGAGCTGGCCCATCCCATGCCAATGGCCGCAATCGCGACCGAGCACGCCAACCTTACCCACTCGGCGAATACGGTGTGGTGTTCCGGAAACGCGTATCTTGAGAGGAGAAAAATCGCCATGGCATGCCAGAGGTAGACCGAATACGATATTTTCCCCAGAAATCTGAATGCGCCGAGTTCGAATGCCGGGGCGATGATCCGGGTGAATGGAACGATTCCGATCAGTCACGCGATAAGCGCGGGGACGAGCGGGAAATGGAACGGCGTGCCGAGCCAGGTTTTGTCGAAATCCCCCAGGATCCGGTAGTCCCACAGGACATTCCAAAGGAAAATGGCGAGCGCGAGCCAGACGGCATCCCAGAGGAACGACGGGTTGCCATTTTTTCTCGTGCCCCAGACCAGCGCCGCCCCCGTCAGGATCCCGATCATGAAGTGCCAGCCGAACGAGAAGGGATTGTACCGGGGAAACCATTCCGACATGATGCCTGGGACCACCGGAAACGGAATCCGGGAATATGCCAAGTGTCAGAGAACCAGGAGTCCGAAGATGGCGGCAAAGTACGCGGGAATCCGGGTTTTTTGCACGCTGGACAGGACGTGCATGGTTCAGAAGGCCATGGCGGATCCGACGACGTCGAACGGGATATACCAGAGCGGCCCGTTGATTTCCACGGGAAAAAACGTCGAGGGATGGGCCCAAGAAAGGAAAAATATCCCGGACAGCAACCGAACGATCCATTCCCACGAGAAGTCTTTCATAACGAGCGCCAGCAAAAAACTCGCGAAGAGCGCGACCCAGTAGGCCGGAGCCAGCTTTGCCAGACGTTTCCAGAAAGCCTGTTTCGCCGAAGGAGCGGTTTCGCCCCCGAAAATGGCCGTCCAATACCGGATTGAGATCCCGGCTCCCGTCAGTATGAAAAAGAAGCTTACCACGACGTCGAAATTCTCCGAGAACCGGTAGAGATCCCAGTCGAATTCCGTAAGGTTCGCAATCGGCCGAATCTGATTGAGATGGTAAAATACGACGCTCAGGCACGCGATGGCCCGGAGTCAGGAGAATCAGAAATACGGATCGGAGGCGGTTCTCATCGGTCGATTACGGCTTGGTTTTCCCCAGGAACGTTTCCGTTTTTTCCAGAAGCCCGTCCGAAAAAATATTTTCCAATTCCCCGAGTTCGGTTTTCGAGAACCGGGAAAGCACCCAGTCGCTGACCTCAAAGCGGTCGTCGCGCCCAATTCCGATCTTTATTCGGGAAAAATTCTCGGTCCCGAGGGTTTCGATGATGGATTTGATGCCGTTCTGCCCGCCGGAAGACCCCTTTTCCCGGTAGCGGATTTTGCCGAATTCCTGATCGATGTCGTCGCTGATGACGAGGATATCGCCCGGTTCCATTTTGTAAAAGCCGAGCAGTGACGCCACGGATTTCCCGGAGACGTTCATATACGTGGCGGGCTTGAGCAAAAATACCCGTTCCCCGCGGATCATGCCTTCGCTGACGACCCCGAAGTGCTTGCTTGCTTCGAATTCCGGGAAATTCAACTCGCTTCGTAGGAAATCGATTGCCAAAAATCCCGCGTTGTGGCGGGTGTTCGCATATTCCTTCCCAGGATTGCCGAGACCGACGATGGCTTTCATGGGATTATTCTCCGGAACCGACGATAACCTTGGCATGTCGGATGACTTTGTCGCCGATCTGGTATCCTTTCTCGAATTCGGAGACCACTTCTCCCGCAGTTCCGGGACCCTGGCCCATCGCGTCGTGGAAATTGGGATCCAATTGGGTTCCGAGGCTCACGAACGATGCAACCCCCATACTCTCTAGGGCTTTGTACAACCCGGTCGCGGCATGTTTCACCCCTTCGTACACCGCTCCGGTCCGGAGCTCTGCCGGGGTTCCGGTTACGACCCGGTCGAGGTTGTCGAGCGTTGGCAAAACCTTCTTCACGAAACTTTCGGTAAAAAAGACCGCCATTTCCCGACGCTCGTTTTCGCTGCGTTTGAGCAGGTTCTGATAATCGGCCGTCGCCCGGGCGAGGGCTTCCGCGAGCTTCTGGATTTTTTCGGTATCGCCGGATTCGGGAATTGCGCTTTCGGGCGGAGTCTCCTCGGTCGCTTCGGGAGTCGTTTCGGCGGTAGCTTCGGGGGTTTCGAGCAATGATTCGATGTCGTCGATGATTGGATCAGCCATGGATTATTTGATTTTCTTTTTTAAGAGCGCGTATTTTTGCTGGAGTTCCTTTTTGAGATCTTTCGCGACGGAGTCGATTTTTTTCGAGAGCTGGTTTCCGATGTCTTCGGACTCGGTCTTCACGGTCTCCGCGAGTTCCTTGGCTTCGGAAACGAGCATGTTGATCGTTTCGTCCCGGTTCTCGTACAATTTCTTGATTTCCGCCGTGATTTCCGCCTTCTTATGGGTTCCCAGCTTGACGAGCCGCTTGATTTCCTTCTCGGAATCCTTTCTGAAAAGCTCGATTTCCGCGAGGGCCTTGGTCTTGAGTTCCGCTACTTTTTCGCGGTTCTCTATGGTGAACACTTTTTGTTCGGCTTCGGTCCAAAGGTTCTTGTGGACGTCCTTGATATCGTCAGAGAGCGCTTCCATGCCTTTGTCTTTTCCTTCTTTGCCGAACTTGAGCGCTACGAGCAATCCGGCGAGGTACCCGAGACCGAGTATGAGGATGTTTCATTTTTTCATATGATAAGTGGGTTGGAAATTAACCGGTCTATCTTAACGCTTTTCTTTGAAAATGCAAGGGAGGTTTCAGCGCGTTTTTTGCTTTGCTTGGAAATATCTGTTATCATGCCCCCATGTCTCTCGACCAATTCAAGCTGCTTCTCAGCGAAGTCATCAAAAACGAGCTTTCCGATCTCCATATCACGACCGGCATGGTTCCGTATATCCGCACCAAGGAAGGGGAAATTTTGCCGATCGACAATTTCGAGAAAGTCCATCTGGAACTCATGCGGGAAATCGCTTCGTTCACTCTCCCGGCCGACCGCCGCGGCGCCTGGCCCACGGAAAAGGAACTCGACGCCTCGTTCGAATACTCGGGGCAGCGGTTCCGGGTCAACGCGTATTTCGAATCTCGCGGACCCTCGCTCGCGATCCGGATGATCAAGAAGGAAATCCCGACCCCCCAAAGCTTGGGGATTCCTGAGGCCTTCATCAACCTCTTCAAGCGGAAGCAATGACTCATCCTGGTGACGGGCGCCACGGGTTCCGGGAAAACCACTTCCCTCGCGTCCCTCATCGAAATGATCAATATCGAACAGAAATCCCATATCCTCACGATCGAAGACCCGATCGAATTCGTTTTCGAATCCAAAAAATCCCTCGTCCACCAACGGGAAATCTCCACCCACACGCAAAGCTTCGCCAAAGCCATACGCAGCAGCCTGCGCGAAGATCCGGACGTGGTGATGATCGGGGAAATGCGCGATCCCGAGACCATGGCCGCCGCGATAACGCTCGCGGAAACCGGCCACCTGGTCGTCTCGACGCTCCATACCAACGATACCGTCCAAGCGGTCGACCGGATCGTGGATTCCTTCCCGACGTCCGTCCAGTCGCAGATCCGGGTCCAGCTCGGGATGTCGCTCGCGGGCATCATGAGCCAGTCGCTCTTGCTCAGGAAAAACGGCAAGGGCCGGGTAGCGGCCAGAGAATTGCTTATCAACAACGACGGAATCCGTTCCCTGATTATCCGAGGGGTGACGCACCAGATCTATTCGATGATAGAACTCAGTTCCGAAGAAGGGATGTTCCTGATGGATAAATCCCTCGAAACCCTGTACCTGAACGGGAGCATTTCCCAAGAAGTGTTCTTCAGCCGGGTTCGCGACAAGGACGTAGTACAAGTTCACTTAGACCGCGTATGACTCAAAAAATAGAAATCGCCAGCGTCCTCCCCGAAACTCCGAAACCGGGATTCGAAGGACTTCGAAAAGAGCTCTTGGTCGCGCCGATCATCGCCTTTTTGGATCGTTTCGACACGTTCGCCCAAAAGAAGAAAAAAGTCCTCGCCAAAGACGAGATGCTTTTCGAGCCCGGAGACAATCCGTACCTGTATATCGTCGCTTCCGGCGCCCTCGGGATTTTTCGCGTCAACCCGAGCGGGGAAATCAAGGAGGTGGGCAAGGTCTACACGGGTTCGTTCATCGGCGAGGGCATACTCTCGGACCGGAACGCCAAGGACGTCATGGCCAAGTCCATCACCGAACGCACGGAGATCGTCTCGATGGACAAGGCGGAGGCGGAATACCTCGAAGCCCAGGATCCCGCGATGCTCGCGAAATTTTACAAGCACATCAACAATATCACGAGCATGAGGCTCGCCGAATCCGGCAGGGAACTGTCGCTCATGTACGAATCCACGCAAAAATTGCAGGAATTCCAAGAACAGGGCCAACAGGGACTGCTTTCGGCCGTCAACCACCTGCGGAACCTTCTGGAACTCGACAGCGTGCTCATGATCGAACAGCACCCGTACGTGCCGGGAATCCTCGTGTACAAGTACAACACCAAATTCCCGTCCATCTGGCCCATGAACCAGAAGGTGGACTCCTCGGTCGTCCTGAAACCCGGTTTTTCCCAACCCGATCTGCTGACGCTCAACCAGTGACAGTCCCTGTACGTCGAACCCATGGTGATCGGAGAACAGACGATCGGCTACCTCGTCGTGGCACGGAAAAAGGAAAAACCGCTTTCCGATTGCGATATCCGCATCCTGACCCATACTTCCCCGATGATCGCCACGATGCTCCGGGAGGTCCAATACCGGAATAACGAGAAGGAAATGATGTTGAAAAAACAGATGTAAATCCGACGGAAGTTCCCCCTTGCCATTTTTCTCCTTCCTTTTGCCGTATCGGTCGTTTCGCGTATACTGCGGCGTATAAATATGACGAAATCGGTTCTCTGCGAAGTCCGGGTAGACCGCCTCAATGAAAAGGGGGTCTTTGTTGCCGAGCAAATCCTGAACGTCCTGCATCATACCCAAGAGGCGCCACCTTCGGGATTTTTCAAAAAACACCGTCAAGCCTTCGTTCCGTTCGCTTTCGAAGTGGCGAACGTCGGCGGGGTCATCCGCTTCTTTTTCAGTACCCCGGAGGAATATCTGGGAATTCTGCAGAACCAGATCTACGCGCATTTCCCGAGCGTCGAATTCCACGTGACGGAGGACTATCTGCCCGCCACTCCCGCGCACGTCGCCGAAATGTCGCTCGCGAAGGATTATTTTTTCCCGCTCAAGATCTACACGGACCTCAAGGATCGGAGCGAAAAGGAGACCATCGACCCCATGTCTTCCATCACGAGCGCCCTGTCAAAGGCTTCCAAAGATGCCCCGCTCTTGCTGCAGGTGTGCTACAGCCCCGTTCACGACCCGTATTGGAAAAGCGCGAACCGGACCGAAATTTTCCTTTCCCACCGGGCGAAGTGGATCAAGAAAATCCTCGTGTCCCCGTATGGCAAATGGATCCGCCTGTTTTTCAAGCCGCTCGAATACTTCGTCAAATTCCTGACGCTGATCGTCCGGGGAGCATCCGTCGACCACGACGAACACGGGAAGCATGCGGAACACCAATCCGAGCTCGAAACCCTGCTTGCGGAAAAAACCAAAACCTACGGGTTCGCGGTATCCGTCCGGGCCGCCACGTTCGTGACGGATCCGATCCTCGCGAAGGCGCTCCTCCGGGATCTGACCTCGTCGCTCCAGATCCTCAACCGCCCCAACGGGAACTCGCTCAAGGCCGGTACCGTGTCGCTCTCCGACGGTCCGCTGAAAAACCGGACGAACGGCATCGGGATGATCCTGAATTCCGCGGAGCTTGCGGGATTGATACACCTCCCGACCATTTACGTCAAATCCCCGGGCATCAACTGGGTCGTCACCAAAAAATTCGAGCCTCCCGCGAACCTTCCGGTCCCGCATGGGGAGAATTCCGAAGTCACCCCGCTCGGGACGACGAATTTCCGAGGGACGGACACGCCGTTCGGACTGCTTCCGGGCGACCGCCGACGGCACGTCTATGTCATCGGGAAGACGGGAATGGGAAAATCCACCCTGCTCGAAAACATGATTTTCGACGATATCAACAAGGGGCGCGGCGTCGGGCTCGTCGACCCGCACGGGGACTTGGCGGAAGCTATCCTCGCGTTCATCCCGAAACACCGGACGAACGACGTTATACTTTTTGATCCGTCGGATTCCAAGCACCCGATCGCGTTCAACATGCTCGAACAGGTGACTGCCGATTTGCGGCCGATCGTCGCTTCCGGACTGGTCGGGGTATTCAAGAAAATATTCGGCGAGAGCTGGGGGCCCCGGCTGGAGCACATTCTCCGCAATACCGTCATGACCCTGCTCGAAATCCCGGACGCGACCATCATGTCGATCCCGCTCATGCTCACGATGAAGTCCTACCGGCACAAGGTCGTGGCAAAGATCAAGGATCCCATTCTCAAGAAATTCTGGGAAGCCGAATTCGAAGCCATGGGGAGCTCGGGGCAGACCGAAGCGTCCGGGCCGATCCTCAACAAGGTCGGGCAGTTCCTTTCGAGCCCGCTCGTCCGCAACATCGTGGGACAGCCGAAGAACCCGTTCTCGCTCCGCTGGGCCATGGACAACGGAAAAATCGTCATCATCAACCTTTCCAAAGGCAAAATCGGGGAAGACTCGTCCGCGCTCCTCGGGGCGATGATGATCACGAAGTTCCAGATCGACGCGATGAGCCGGGCGGACATTCCCGAGGAAAAACGCCGGGATTTCTACCTGTACGTCGACGAATTCCAGAACTTCGCGACGGATTCTTTCGCCACCATCCTGTCCGAAGCCCGGAAATACAAGCTCAATCTCGTCATGGCGAACCAGTACATCGAACAGATGAACGAAATGGTCCAGGGCGCGGTTTTCGGGAACGTCGGTACCGTCGTTTCGTTCCAGGTCGGCAACCGCGACGCGAAGGTCCTTTCCGAGGTCATGGACGAGGAATTGGTATTCCCCACGGACCTCATGAACCTCAAAAAGCACGATATCTATACCAAGCTCCTGATCGACGGGATGCCGTCCCCGGCATTTTCCGCGACGACCTACGCGCCAATCCGGACCCGGCTCGATATCCCCGAGCAGAAACGCGACGTCGTCACCAAAGTTTCCCGCGAAAAATACTCGAAGCCCGTGGAACTGGTGGAGAAGAAAATCATGGAATTCAACCAGAAGATCGTGGATGACGAAAAGCAGTTCAAGGTCGCCGAAGAGGCCTACAAGGAGAAGAAAAAGGAAGAGCGCCGTAAGCAGAACGAAAATGGCAAATAGCGATAGGGACAATACCTCCCGAGCCCAGGAAAAACGATGAAATCCGAAGCAAAATTTGAGCACCGAAGCGAACCGTACGGACGTACGGTGAGCGATGAGCGCGGAAATCGGCGGGGAGTCCGCGGTTTGCCCCGACCCCTGAGCCCAGGAAAAACGATGAAATCCGAAGCAAAATTTGAGCACCGCCGTGAGCCGTACGGACGTACGGTGAGCCAGGAGCGGAAAATTTGGCGAGGAGTTCGCGTTTTGCCTGGCTCAAGTGCTCCCGTTCGACGCTTCGCAGGACTCCCAGGGATACACCTATCTGGTCCCCGAACATCTTGCCTCGGAAATACGGATCGGGCAATTGGTACAAGTTCCGCTCCGGGAACACGAAGTCCAGGGAATCGTTGCGGGATTGAGCCGGATACCCGGGGACGCGGACGTGTCCGAACTCAAGGAAGTGGACGCCATTTTGCAGGCGATGCCCCTGTTTCAGCCCGAGCAGGTCGCGACCATGCTGCGATATGCCGAAAAGCACGCCATCCACATCCACAAGGTCGTCGCGCTCTTCCTGCCCGCGCCGATCCGAAACCGGATCCTTAAGTACGGGCTCGAACCCGTAGGCATGGTACTTCCCGAAAGCGAGCCGTCCGAATCCCCGCTTCCCGAACCGCGCTCTCCCCAGGATTCCGAACGAGATACTGACGCCGTCCCCAACGGCAGGACCAATCCTCCGGAACTGTGCTTTTTCCTAGATTCCGAACGTTTGGTCGAAGCGGCGCGCAAACTCCTGGAAACCCCCGGAGTCGCCATCATCGTCCCGAGCGATATTTTCACCCAAAAAATCCTCGCGGGTTTCGCCGGAAAACCAGAATCCGTCGGAATTTTCGACTCCGGGATGACCGAAACGGCGAAGTCCAAATCCTGGATCGACACCTTAAGGAAAAAATACGATTCCGTAATTTGAACTCGGCGCCTCGTTACGTATAATCTCCGGCAATTCCACACCGTCGTTTTTCTCGAAGACACGCTGTACCGAGAACTGCTGCATTCGTTCCACCGGTACAACGCGCTGGAAATCCTCTCCGGAAGCCTCAACCCGTACCAGAAGCTCTATATTTACAGCTCTACGCCGAGCATCGAAAGCATGTCGCTCGCTTTGGCGAAGAAAATCGAATTTTCCACGCGCTCTTAATCCCGACCTTAATATTCCATGGAAACGGCTATCCACACCCTGCGCAGATTTTTCCTTCACTTGTTAAGGAATATCCAATATTTGGACCGGATTCACTATCTCAAGATTGCTTTTGCCGTTTTCGGCATGTATATCGTGTGGACCACGTTCAAATTTACGGTTCTGGAACACCAGTATTATCGGGGATTGGCCGACAAGCAGCAGACCATCACCGTGAAAAATCCCGTTTCCCGCGGGACCATCTATTCGAACAATGAACCCGCCGGGGTATTTTCTACCTCTACCAACCTGCCGGACCTGGCGGTCGATCCTCAGGCTCCCGGCGACCGGAAGGCGCTGATCCAGTTCATGACGGACATGGTGTACTTCGAGTACTGTGCCCGCGAGCGTTCCCTGACCAATACCTGTCTCGACGGGGTGCTTTCGTATATCCGCGAGCCCCGGGAAGACACCCAGAAATACACTACCGAATGACTCCGGCTCAAGCTCAAGAATTCGTTGGCATCCCGCATCGAGAAGCCCTACCTGGACTACGTTTTGCTCAAGGAAAACTTGTCCATCGACGAAATCCAGAATTTCTGAGCCCTCAATATCGACGGGGTATTTTTGGTCTCCGGAAATGCCTATGTCAATCCGAACTTGCTTACCGACCCCGGATTCGTTTCCGGAAAGCTTCAGTCCATCCTTTCGATGCCCCAGGCAACGGTCGACTACCTTATCAGCAAGCGCCCGATCCGGTACGTGAAAATCCTCAAGCGCATGAATCTCGCGACCAAGGATTACGTCGATCTCAAACTCGCGGACGAGAAGGAAGCCATCAAGAAATGATTCATTTCGGAAAATTCCGGCATCGGGAATTATATCATCCTCGAGCCGAATCCTACCCGCTTCTACCCGGAGAAAAACCTCGGCGGGCAGATTATCGGCTTCGTGGACAATGACAATATCGGACGGTACGGCGTCGAATCGTATTTCCAGGACTACCTCCAGGGCCAGGAGGGCGAACGGCAGACCCGCAAGGACGCGTCGGGACGGACCATTGGCGGATACAACCTCTCCGAGAAAAAAATGGTCGGCGGCGCCGATATCAAACTTACGATCGACCGGAATATCCAGAAGGAAGTCACGCGGCTCCTCAAGGAAGCGGTTGAGACGTTCCGCGCGAACAAGGGTTCCGTGGTGATTCTCGATCCCAAGACCGGGGCGGTCGTTTCCATGGTGAACTATCCGGATTTCGATCCGAATTCCTTCGGGGACGTGTACGAGATAGAAAAAGTGAGCTACGCGAAATATCCGAGACCGACCTTCGACCTCATGGGGATTCCGGTGTTCACCGAAGACAGTGCCAACGGGAAGCCGTACACCTATCTCGGCAAGGAAATCCGCCTCCGCCCCGTAACCGATACCGAGCTCGGGAATACCGCCGTGGCCAAGTACAAGTTCAAGAACAATTTCTGACCCGGGGTGTATCAGAACGACGCGATTACCGGACTCTATGAGCCGGGTTCCGTATTCAAGGCGATTACCATGTCGGTCGGCATTGACACCGGGGATATCAAACCGACGGACACGTATACCGACAAGGGGTACGTCAAAATCGACAAATACACCATCAAGAACGTTTCCAAGGAGTGCATCGGCCGGCATACGTATGCTCACGCGCTCGACTGGTCCTGCAACGTCGGAATGATCGACATCGCCCAAAAAATCGGGACCTCGCTGTTCCACAAATACATCCAGGATTTCTGATTCGGGGCCAAGACGAATATCACGCTCGAGGGGGAGACGTACGGACGGCTTCCCGGATACGAGAAATGGTCGCGCACCGACCTGTTCACGGCTTCGTTCGGACAGGGGCTGATTACGGCCACGCCGCTGCAAATGGCGGCTGCCTACGTCGCGATCGCGAACGGGGGAATCTACTATGAGCCATATATCGTGGACTCCATAACGTTCAGCGACGGCCGGGTCGCGCAGAACGTCCCGAAACCCCTGCGCCGCGTCATCAAGGAGGAAACCTCCAAAAAAGTCATCGCCATGCTGACGGAGGGCGCGACGATCGGTTTCGCGAAGAAGGGAAGCGTGGAAGGGTACGACGTCGCCGGAAAGACCGGAACTTCGCAGATCGCGACCCGCGGGGTCTACGAACAAGGCGGACCAGGGCATACGATCACTTCGTATGGGGGATTCGCGCCGGCAAGCAATCCGAAATTCGTCATGATCGTCAAGATCGACCGCCCGAGGACGGCGGAATTTTCCGAGACGACTTCGTCCGCGTTGTTTTCGAATATCTCGAAGTATCTCTTGAATTACTATGCCATCCCGAAGAGCAAATAGGAGGCCTCCGCAAAACGCGAACTCCTCGTCAATTTTTCCGCTCCTCGTTCGACGTACTTGCCAGTACGTCTCACTACGGTGCTCGAAATTGACTTCGGATTTCATCGTTTTTCGAAGGCCTCCTCGGCAGGGTTTTCCGACGGAAGATTTCTTAAATACTCTTATATGTCCTCTTCCGCTTCTTTCGTAGAACATATCGCCGATATCCTCTCCCCGATCGGGAATATCCGCATGAAAAAAATGTTCGGGGAATACGGGATATACTGCAATGAGGTATTTTTTGCGATGGTATGCGAAGACGTCCTGTATTTCCAGTGCGACGAGGCATTGCTGGCGGAGTTTCCGGAAACGGGATACCCCTATCCGGGTGCCAAACTCGCCGGGATGGCGGGGCCGGATCTCCTGGAAGACCGGGATTCTCTGTTGGAATTCGCGAAGAAGGCCTATCGGTACAAGGCTTCGCTTCCGGTGAAGAAAAAGAAAACCGCAGCGTAGCAAGCCTTAATTCCTGATGCAACGGAGCGATATTCCCTCCCCCCGGTTACCGAGGCTCGACATAGAGCCACCGCCGGTATAGAAGTGTGAAGTCCCCTTCCCGTTTTCTTTACGGAAAGCACTTTTTCAAAGGTGCAGCAGGTCGGCAGGAACGGGCTCATGGTTTTCCAATTCTTCATGTAGAGCGAGGCTGCCTTTTTGGTATCTTTGGTTTCGAGGGCTTTCGCGAAAGCGAGGAAGGTTTTTTTATTCCATCCCTTTTCTTTGGAAAGGTTCTGTATGCATATTGTATGCTTCTTCATTCCCCGGAACCTTCCGATTGATGTCTTCGTCCAATGACTCCAGATCATATACGTCGATAAACTCATTTTCATCCATTCAAATCTTTTCGACAATCGATTGAACATCGCTCCCTCCGCCGGCAAACGCCAGGACTGGCAACAAAAATAAAATGGCAAGCAGGATTTTTTCCATGAAAGGAAAGTTAAATTGGACGGATTGTAGTAGATATTGTGACGGATGTAAATTCCAATTCAAAAAAATACGGCCCCCGTTCGGAGACCGTATTTTCGCAATCGATTCGATTATTCCGCCTTTGGAGTTTCTTCCGTTTTTGGTGCCTTGGCTTTTGGTGCCTCCGCGACTTCCGCTACCGCTTCGGCAACGACCGCCACTTCTTCCGCTTCGGCTTTTACCGCCGTTTTCGGAGCTCGTTTCGGTTTCGCTTCGGCCGCTTCGATCGCTTCCGCGCTTGGTCCGGTGTAGTTTGGATCGAGGGCTTTCATGGAAAGCCCGATTCGTTTCGCCTGGGCGTCGAACGTGATGATTTTGGCTTTGCAAGGTTCGCCAGCCTTGATTTCGTTGACGTCGCCAGCGACTTCGGAAAGGTGGATGAGTCCGGAAATTCCCCCGTCGAGCGCGAGGAATACCCCGAATTGGGAAACCCGGAGAACCGGAACTTCCACGACGTCGTCGACCTTGTACTTCGCCGCGAGTTCCGCCCATGGGTTGGCCCGGAGCCGTTTCATGGAGAGGCTGATCTTGTCGCCTTCCACGCCGATGACCTGGACTTTGACCTGGTCGCCGATCTTCGCGAATTTGCTCGGATTGGCAACGTGTCCCCAGTCGATTTCGGAAACGTGGACGAGGCCTTCGATACCGTTGAAAGTAATGAAGAGCCCGTACGTGAGGATTCCGGAAACCACGCCTTCGACGATGTCGCCCGACTTGAGGGTGGACATGGCCGCTGCCCGCTGTTCTTCGAGCGCCGCTTTTTCGGAGAAGATGATTTTCTTCCCGTCGGTGTCGACGTTGATGACGCGGACCTTGAACGGTTTTCCGACGAGGCGTTGGAGATGTTCGAGAATTCGCTCCGGGTTGGCTCCTTCGACGCGTGGGTAGTTCATCGGAGTGAGTTGGGAAACCGGGATGAACCCCTTGATTCCGTCGAGGTCGATGAGGAGACCTCCTTTGTTCGCTTCGTTCGGGATGACGGTGATGATTTCTTTCGTGTCAAAATTCGAGTGGAGCTTTTCGATCAATTTGATCTGGGAGGCCTTCCTGAGGGAAAGGTGGACGATACCGGAGTGCCGGTCTTCGCCGATTACGATGGAATCGACCGCGTCGCCGGTAGTGAGTCCCGATGCGTCTTCCGTGGAAGAGGTCATGTGGGCTCCGGCGATGACTCCCGTGAATTGTCCTCCGAGATCCACGAGGATCATTTTCTGAGTCGCGGAGATGACCGTGCCGGCGATGATTTCGCCTACCACCGGGGTTTTGATCGGATCCGCCTTGGCAATCAGGTCTTTGAAGTCTTGAATGGTCATAAGAAAGTAATGAAATAAAGAAATAAAAAAATACATGGGGCGATCGACGAGGCTTGAACTCGCAACATCCAGATTCACAGTCTGGCGCTCTAACCAATTGAACTACGACCGCCACGGAAGCAGTGTTTTGGAAAAATATTCCAAATTGCCCGCAAAGTATATGTATCAAGCTCAAAATGGCAAAAAGAAGTGTTATGAAAACCCTCATATGCCCAATGGAAATCGGTTTCCCGGTTCAGCGACCGGGAAACCGATTTCCATTGGGCAAAATTATGCCTTAGGGCTTGTAAATTAAT
>CAIVSN010000141.1 GCA_903908595.1 uncultured bacterium | reverse complement strand
GATTCGTCTTGCTTCCCGCGAGCAGGCCAGGTGAACGTATTTTTCGTTTTCCGAGCTTGTCCGGCGCGGTCTGGACCGAGGAAAACGAAAAATACGTTCACCTGGCCTGCGAGCAATTGGAGTTAGATTAATTTGGTATTGGCATAATCCGCGCACCGGCTATTTTCGAGAGGACTGTTTCTGCCGGTTCTTCCGATACCGCCGAAAGGCCTCCCGAATTTTTTGATTCTGGGCTGGGACTTGACTTCGCCCATCCAAGTCCAAACCGATATTTATGAAAAATGGAGTTGGACTTGACACTGCTCTTCCAGGCCCAGATACTTCAATTATGCCTTCAATACGGGCAGAATGGAACTATCGATTCTGCCCTTCCATCGTACGGGTGGCGTCAAGTCCAACCCTATTTATGAAATACCCGAAAACAGCTTTGCCTTCGACGAAACAATCCGATCGTAAAAACTCGGATGTTTCGCTTGGAGATACCGCAAAACGAATCGGAAGTCGCAAACCGAAAATAAGATGCTGGCGGAATGCTTTTGGATAAACTCCGCCTCCGAACCCCCTCCCTGACTCAAAAAATCTTCCTTGAAGGTTTGCTGGGCTTGGGCTCAGATGGGAAGGGCATCGATACTTCGGACTCCGTCGAACATATGGGAAATATCCAATCAATATCTCTCTTTGAGCCTCTCGATCGGAAACATCATGGTATCTCCGACCATGTTTTCGTAGTCGTACGACCGGGATCATGTCCCGCTTTTTTCGTTGTGATACGCATTGAACATCTCATCGATCACGATGCCCGGATTGACCGAAGCCATGTCCGGATCGAGCACGTCGTACGAGAACGAAGCGGCAAGGGTGGCAGCCAGCCTCTGCTCATCCGTCGAACCCCTGACCCGTTCGTGGATTTGTTCGCGGTACTTCGGCTCTCAGGAATACAGGGCATGCTGGAATTCGTGGGTCATAAGCCGTAATGCGGAACTCGTGTTGACGATTACCAGGGCATTCTCGCTTATTCCTTCGCCCAATTCGAAGCCATGCTCCATTTTCTGAAAAATCGGTCCCTTCGATCCTTCGAGCGGGCGGGTATACATGTGAATGAAATTTTTGACGTGATCGATGGTGATTTCGCTCGATCAGACGGTTCCCCGGGAAAATAGCTTCGGCTCGACCGTTCCATTGGAAAAATCAATTTTTACGGCTATGGCGTCCTGATTATGCGATGCGTCAAGCCGGAATTCGCACGCTCCTCAAATGACGTTTCCCGAGGCATCCAGTCGAATCCCTTGGAATGAGCGGTTGAACATGCCCAAAACCATCCGGTTCGGCATATTCATCCCCGAGAAACGCGAAATCTCGATTTGTCATGAGTCTCCGTTCTGCTGAAAATTCGCCTCTTCGAGCATTGCGGCATAGAGCCCGAATTCCTCGGCATCCGCTCACGTGACGATTGCGGTAACGACTTGCGGATATCTCTCTTGGAGGGTTTCCGGAGTGATTCCCGCAGCATCCAGGATTCAGTCCGTATTCAACAGATCGAATAGCTGCTTTGCCGGGGTTTTTGGGGAATTCTCTTCCAAAACCGGCAAATTTACCGAAACCTTCCTGGGTTCGGTTACCGATTTGAGCAGCGCTTCAATTCCGGACTTTTCTTTCCCGTGATTTGATGCCCCCGAAAGGGAAATGCTTTGAAGTTTTTCGGAAATCTTGTCGTCTTGGGCGACATCGAGCACGCGTTTGAGCCGTTCGAGCAATTCGCGGGCATTGGCAAGGACGGAAGCTTTTTCCCGGTTGAACCCCGTCAAAAGCTTCCCCGCCTCTCTGGGCGATATGATCCCGTCTTCCAAAGCGCTCTCAAGCCGATCGGAAAACGGAATCTCGGACTTGGAGACGGGAGGGTTCGGACTTACGTTTTGACCAAGGGATGGCGTCTCATTTCACATATGTGCGAGTTGGATGTGCTGGATGAGGACACACTACGGGATTTTCGGAGAAAATGCAAATTTACCGGTACCGTTTCGAATGCGCGAAAACCGGGAAGCGCTCCGGGAAAAGCGAATTGGGGATGTTCCGGCAATCCCGCGTGCGCCTTCCTCCTTCCGTAAATTTTTTGGGAGACGGAATCCGGGAACCGCAACGAAATTCGGAGGCAAGCAAGAAAATGCCCGGTTTGAAATCCCGTTGCCACAAAGCGAATGCTTCCCCGGATTTTATCGCGTTTCCTATCGGAACCTTATGTTATACCCAACAGGTTTCGGCCATTGGAAATTACTTGGGCCGTACGATATTTTCATACGTCAGTTCGACCATTGTCCAACCCGCAGCCTTGTTCTTATACCAGATTTTCCCGTATCCGTTCACTTCTCAGAAGTAATTGCATTTGGTATCCGCGACGGTCTGACCTTTGGTGTTCGCGACGGAGCTTGTCTCTCCTAATTTTTCCGCAGGGATGGCGGTAACGACTCCGCCGTCTTTCACATATCTTCCCGATCCCATGAAATAATCTTTCGACTTCGTGCAGGCCGCATCTGAAAAGGCCAGCTGATCATCGTTGGAAGTCCCGTAATAAGCCCAAGTAAAATTAAGATTCCTTCACCATGCCGATGCGCTCGCCGGGTATTTTATACCGTTTCCGAACGAATTCTTTACCGTGGAAACCGCGCTTACTGGAAGATTCTTGATATCGGCCTTGCAACGTATGTATATCCCATCCGGAGGCACGTTGGCTACGGATTCCTGATAGCTGGAACAATTGAGCGTGACGGGCTTGTCCACGCCGTTCACTCCCACTTGCACTACGATATCTAGCGTTTGTCCGGGTACCAATGCGGTGCCGGTGGCGGTGGCGACGGTGGCGACTGTGGCGGTGGCTGTGGCAGTAGCGGCGGTAACCTGGATGGCTACCGTACTCCAACCGCTGCAAGAGTCGGTGTCGGTCGTACACGTTGCGGGGTTAGACCGGCATTCACGCGATTCTCCCGTTCCAGGCCTGCATGCCTTCACTTTCGCCGTATGGGTGGAGCCCGGGACGAATCCCGAAAACGGAATCGCCCAACCCGTACCGCTGCCCAACTTGCTGCCGGTCCCGTTGTCGATGGCCGTGTGGTAGTCCACCCCGCTGACCTTCGCCCACGTCATTTGGTAGACGTATTGGGCGTTTTGACTCAGGTTGGCCGGAGAGGTAATCACCGGAGCCGAAGGTGCCACCTGGGTTTGGGTTTGCGTCACGGTTCCGTTTTCCGCTGCGGTCACGAGGTTTCCAATCTCGGCTACCAAGGCCGTGGCCTGGGCGGCGGAATCGGGCTTCCTGAGCTCATATACGCGCGGATAGATATATTTGAAGAGGAACGCGTATTCCGGGCCGACCTGGGCTCGGGTGGTGTCGTCGAGCTTGTCGACGAGGCTGAGATAACTGTCGAGGTAGGCGTTGTAAGCGGCGGCGTTCATGGGATTGCCCCCCTTGGACTCGGCCTTGGCTTTGACGCGGGCGACGACCCCGTCGAGGATCCCGGCCCCGGCCCCGCCCGTGAGGCGGGAAAGGTCGGAGTCGGCCGCGGCGTTGCGGGTTTGGTACGGGGTGGATTTGAGGTAGGTTCCGGAGCCGCCTAAGGCTCAGATTACGACGACGGCGGATACGGCGAAAAGGCCGAAAGCGAGGAAGTACTGGCTGCTGGGGGTTTTCATGGGAATGAAATTAGGAAATGAGGTAGGTTACGAAAGTATTCTACAAGGATTCACGGCGAGAATCAAGGGAAAATGAAAATATCTCCGTAGCTGGTAGAATACATTTTGTGCGTAAATGAAAATATCTCCCATTAGGAATATGTCGTTTTTCCTTCGGGGAAAAGCGGGAAACCGATTCCTGTTGGGTATATTAAGGTCTGAACCGAGGAAAATATGTGCCATGAGGATGGCGGGCAAATAGAGCGAAGGGAATTCGGTGTAATACCAAATTACATTAATTCCCGTTAATTAACTATCTGACAAATCCAACCGAATCATACGGCTCATTTCAGGGCGTCCGGATTCGACATGAGGTAGTTCGCCCGCTTCGTTAGGGTTTCCTCTAGGCTGTCCATGGATG
>CAIVSN010000140.1 GCA_903908595.1 uncultured bacterium | reverse complement strand
GAAAGTCAACATTATAGCAGACCGATACTTATGAGCAACCCAAAACCAATTCACCTCTGCGGATTGTATTTTCAATATTATAGCAGACCGATACTTATGAGCAACCCAAAACCGCGGACATCTCTTCCTTTTCCGGCGCTTCATTATAGCAGACCGATACTTATGAGCAACCCAAAACATAGTCCTCAACTTCATAACGGTCTGGTTCATTATAGCAGACCGATACTTATGAGCAACCCAAAACTTGACAGGTAACGGAATTCACTTCGAAAGATTATAGCAGACCGATACTTATGAGCAACCCAAAACATGAGCTACGCGGTAATGCTCAAGCTCATCATTATAGCAGACCGATACTTATGAGCAACCCAAAACTATACCGGAATATTCTTTCGTGAAATTTTCATTATAGCAGACCGATACTTATGAGCAACCCAAAACGGCATGACCCGGAAATCCCTTTCCGATGAAATTATAGCAGACCGATACTTATGAGCAACCCAAAACTTCTTCCGGAGCTTGTCGATGTTGGATTCGATTATAGCAGACCGATACTTATGAGCAACCCAAAACAAGCTCTCCGATGCGGTTGATCTGGTCGATATTATAGCAGACCGATACTTATGAGCAACCCAAAACATTTTTTAAAAGCTTAACGATAATTCGAGATTATAGCAGACCGATACTTATGAGCAACCCAAAACATAATAGATCGTCTTTAGCCTTCTGGATGAATTATAGCAGACCGATACTTATGAGCAACCCAAAACCGTATTTCCTCGGACTCCTAGAATTCAATCATTATAGCAGACCGATACTTATGAGCAACCCAAAACTCGTGGTGCTCCATTGTGAAAGAGCGGAGTATTATAGCAGACCGATACTTATGAGCAACCCAAAACTTCCCATTTACGTTGAGTCGATTGCATAGATATTTTTAGCACCCTTTCTTCCGGAAAAATTCCACGAGGTCGTCGATTTTTACCGTTTCCTGGGTTCCCGTGTCGCGGTCGCGGACGGTCACTTGTTTCTGCTCGAAATTTTCGCTGTCGATGCAGATCGAGAACGGAACTCCGATTTCGTCCATCCGGTAATACCGTTTTCCGATAGCCCCGGCTTCGTCGTATTCGCAGACGAAGTGCTCGGAGAGGAGCGAATACACGGATTTCGCTTCCGTGGAAAGCTTCTTGACCAATGGGAGAATGGCAACCTTGACCGGTGCAACAGAAGGCTTGAAGCGCAATATCGCACGTTTTCATTCGCCGGACTCCACTTCGTCGTAGGCATTGAGCATCGTTACGAGCATGAGTCGGTTGAGGCCGACGGATGGTTCGATGACGTACGGGATGTATTTCTGATTCGTGAACGGGTCGAAGTAGGAAAGGTCCTGTTTGGATTCCTTCATGTGCGCCCCGAGGTCGTAGTCGGTGCGGTCGGCGATTCCCCAGAGTTCTCCCCATCCGAACGGGAATTTGTACTCGATATCGCTTGTTGCGGCACTGTAAAAGGAAAGCTCGTCCGGCCCGTGGTCCCGGAACCGGAGCGATTCCGGTCGGATCCCGATCGTGTCGATGAGAAAATTCCAGCAGTCTTCCTTCCACTTCGCGTGGCACTCGAGGTGCTTTCCCGGAGCGATGGATTCGGGTTCGCAGAAATATTCGATTTCCATCTGTTCAAATTCGCGGGTCCGGAAGACGAAGTTTCCCGGGGTGATTTCGTTCCGGAATGCCTTACCGACCTGTGCGACCCCGAACGGGACCTTCCTGCGGGAAGTCCGGACGATTTGGGCGAAGTTGATGAAGATTCCCTGCGCGGTTTCCGGACGGAGGTAGATTTGCGATGCAGAATCCTCGGTGACCCCCTGAGAAGTCTTGAACATGAGTCCGAATTTGCGGATGTCGGTGAATTCCTTGGCTCCACAGAATGGGCATTTGATGCCCTTTTCGTTGATGTACTGCGTGAGATTTTCCGGCGGAGTGCTTTCCCCGGCCCATTCTTTTGGCATTTCGTCGTCGCCGGATGTTTCGGCGTATTCCTCAATCAGTTTGTCGGCGCGGAGCCGCTGCTTGCAGGCCCGGCAGTCCATGAGCGGATCGGAAAAACCGCCTACGTGTCAGGAAGTGATCCATACCTGTGGATTCATGAGGATGGAAGAGTCAAGCAGGGTCATATCCGCCCGCTTCTGCACGAATGCCTTTATCCAGGCATTCTTGAGGTTTTCCTTCAGGAGGGAACCCATCGGACCGTAGTCCCAGGAATTGGCCAAACCCCCGTAAATCTCGGAACCCTGGTATACGAAACCGTGCGATCCCGCATAGGATACCATATCTTTCATTTCCATAGGAAAAAAGTAAGAAAATAGAAAAAGTTACACTTGTGCGACAAGCGTTTCGGCCGGTTTTCCAATCGAAAAAGAGGCTTACGCAAAATATCGCTCAAGCCTCGGGACTCCATGAATTGGAGCGGTTCCACCCGAGTTCCGGGAAACCCCGAAGGGTCTCCGACTCTTTGGAGTCCTCATATTGCCCGGTAGAGCGCCGTTCCACGGGCGCGAGGCAATAGTTGGACTGTTGGGAATATGGTATACGGGTATGGACGAAAGTAAAATCTTTTTTAAACCCGTAGCTGGTAGCATACATTTTGTGCATAGATGGAAATTTCCCATGCATCAGACACAAAAGGAAATGCTTGGAAAGAAAAATCTATTTCCCAGAATGCCCTGAAGGTTATCGACAAGCTTATCCCGTAACCATTTCCTACACAACCTGGTAAAGTTTTACAAATAAAAAAGTGGAACTCAATAGAATGCTCCGAGTAAAAACCGAAGAACTCGCTCATATCTAAATTTTTCTTATTTCCTAAAAAATCCCATATGAAACGAAATATTACCGTACAGGGGACGGAAATCGTGTTTTTCGAGAAAAACAACCAAGACTATATTTGTCTAACGGATATCGCTAAGCGCAAAAATCCCGAATCCCCGGCGGATATCGTGAAGAACTGGATGCGAAGCCATAATACGCTCGTTTTTCTCGGAACTTGGGAATCGTTATACAATCCGAATTTTAAACTGGTCGAATTCGACCAGTTTGTCGCGGAAACGTGAAGCAATAGCTTTCTCATGTCACCGCAAAAGTGGATTGAAGCGACCGATGCCATCGGAATCGTCTCCAAATCCGGAAGGGGCGGGTGAACCTTTGCCCACAAGCATATCGCTTTCGAATTCGCGAGTTGGATTTCGGTAGATTTCATCGGGCAGGGGCTCGGAAGATCCGAACGGTACGCGTGGCTCTCCGAAATCGCGAAAATGCAGCTCGTATCATTGAAAAAAATCCTTGCCAAACATACGCATCCGCTTCTGGGAACCCGAGTAGGATAATCATATTTCATCATAATCGCCATGCAAACTCCCCATATCACGAAGGAATTTTTCAGGGCAGCGAATCATAGGCAGGTAATCTCATACGCAAAGTCATGGGATTTTAAGTTTTTTGGATTTGAAAAATGATTTGAATCCGGATAACGACCCAAGATAGGCATTGACTCGTGGTGATTTAACGAGTCCATTATTTCTGGACGCAATCCGAAAGAAATGATATGATGCCAACGATACGCCCTAACCGGCCCCCAAAATTATCACCGACCATGGAAAACAAAACCGTACCGGAAGTCTTGGAGATACCCCGCATTTTTGAATACTTTGGGAATGAAGGGCAAAACTCCCGTGAGGATACGCGCGAATACTACGCGAAATACTACACCGAGAACGCGGACCTCCGGGCCATTCTCGGCGAGGAAGCATGAATGATCGACGTACTCGTTGAAAAAATCAAGGAAATACGACCCGCCGATCAGGTATCCTTTATGCTCGAGGTCGAAAAGGACAGCATCGTAGCCTTCAACCGGGCCATGAGGAGCCGGGACAAGGACGCGCTCGTCCGGATCCTGGCCGCCCAACTGGAACGGACGGGGTTTTGGCTCGCCGAGCCGATGATAGGAATTCCCTCTTCGGTGGGCGCGCTCATCCCGATACCGAAGATCGCCGATACCGACCTCACCCCGAGGGCGTACATGTTCCGCTATTTTTTCGAGAATCCCGATTGGGGGACCCGCTTGCCGACGTCGTATGGGAAAATGACCAGACTCATGAACGCTTATCTTGCGGCCGCTCCGGACCTGCAGGAATCGCTGCCGTATTATCTGGGAGAAACCCCCGAAGGAGGATGCCTGCCATGGGATCCCTTCATCGAGAACCTGAATTCCGTATCCGGATCCCATGACGAAAGCGGCCTTTGCACCATATTGGGAAACATGGCTGAATACTGCGTCCGGGATACCGCGAGTTCGTCTTCCGCAGCCTTCCCAGTTCCGAATATCGGCGCTCGGAAGTACGCCGCGATGATCCGGGGGGCGGTAAGCGGTAACGTGCGTCCCTGCGATCCGTGGTACTGCGAATCCGCGATGCGGGACGAAGGTCACGAGGCCGGCTTGAAAGCGTCGATGGAAGCCGGACCGTGACATTGGAGGGACGAGATATTCAAAAAAAGGCACGACGTCGGGGCAGACTCTCATGACGGGGATCCCCTCACGTACCTTTCGGCGAACGGTTTCCAATACTTGGCGGTGGACAAGCGGATCGACTGGTTCATAGATCTCGTGAACCAATACCGGGAATGGATCCGCACCGACGAAACGGGATACGCAGGGGACATCGACCTCAGGTTCCCGTTGCGCCATGGTCAGAAGCGCCTTCTCTCCACGGCGCTTTCCCACGTGATGATCAAGGATCCGGACGACCTGTTCGATGCAGATGGCGAGCTCAGGCCGTATCGCGGGAAGGGGAACGGATTACGGATCGGCGTAACCGAAGTCGAGCGCTGCCTGAAGGAAACCGGAATCCTCACCGACGCGGGCGTAAACGTCGCGCTGGTCGAAAAACGGCTTGCCGGTTACGAATAACCCACGAACCATGAAAAACCAACCAACGAACGAATCCGAACTTTGGAATGCCGCCGACGCGCGGTTCGACGCGTTGCGCGACACCGGATTCTACCGTACGCTCACCCCGTCCGAATTCCTCCGCGCCGACCTCGACAGCCTCGCGCGCCGAGGCGTTTTTCCGGAGCGCGACCTGCTCGCGTTTTTCCGGTCGTTTGCCGAAGAAAACCTGCTCGGCCCGGTATTCGGGGGCGATCGCGAAGCCCTCGGCAGATACCTCCGATCCAGGCTCGGAAAATCCGCCGATACCATGGAACGGATCATGACCGGGTACGGGATGGATGCGCTGGGCCCGGAGAACGTGGACTTCCTCGCCTACTGCGTATCGGTCGCCCTGGAACGGAAAGGCAGCGGCAATCCGTACGCCTGACTGGATCCCGGAGGCGAAACGCTTCTGAAAAACGCCTTCCGGTACCTGGCCTGAGACCCGTCCATCCGGTTCACTGAAGACGAGGAAGACGCCGTGGAGAACTGGAAGCGATTCGTTTCCGGGAAGACCGTAGCGGGAGCATTGCGGGAAAGGCAGATCATCCGCCGCGACGGATCCCTGGACCGCAACGCCATGCGCGACGCCATCGTGGAGTGGCAGTGGTCCCACATGGCCGAGAATTACGAATCCCTTCATGATATCCTGGCCGCGAAACGGCAATCCCCGCGAAACGACTGGGAACGCGGATGCGAATACCATCTCGGGTTCTATCTCGCGGCGCGGCTCAGGCAATATATGAATAGTGCGTTTCCCTGAGACTCCTGGTACCTCGAGAAGGCGTTCGGTCCCCTCGAGGAGCTCCTGAGCCTCCAGTACTGATATGACAAGATCCCGGGAAACGAAATGCGGGCCAAGTACCTGGAAGTCATGTCCGAATTCGCCAAAAAGGCGGGGCTCACCATCGAATGGGCGGTACGGCGCCTCGTCCATGAAGCGATGGGGTCGGGAGGGCTCGAAGGATTGTCCGATCTCGTCAAGAACCCGGTAGGATTGCTCCATGCGGTCAAGGTAGCCATGGAATACGCCCAGGACATGGACGTCAACGCTAACGTAAACCCAGACGGCCTGCTCGCCCAGGCACAAGAAAGGGGCGCGGAAAAATTATGGTGGACCGCCCCGTCCCGGCAATCCCGTTGCAATTTCGAAAACAGGTGGTGGGATTAGGACATGGGCGAAGCCGAGGCGTACGCTTTGAGGGCATGTG
>CAIVSN010000139.1 GCA_903908595.1 uncultured bacterium | reverse complement strand
TCACATATTCGGACATCTTTTATTTTTTTCTTTGGTCACTTATTCCCGATAAGCTCCCAAAAGAAGAAAAATAAAATCTATTCCAAATCTGTAACCATAAAATACCGAAAACCAAATTCGCTTAGGTATAACGTACCATTCCGATGAATTCGAAGAGGAATACGATACGACCTTGGAGAAATATCTCGCTGGATATTCCAAGGACGAAGTACCGTCGACAAAGCGCTCTCCGCAATCTAGGAAGCGAATCCGAGTTTGGACGGGATACGGGGAATACCCCCCTTATCGAAGATGGTCAAAAGAGGAATTGGTATTATGTAAAAAATCACACTACAAAACGGATTCCATAGGGTAATTTATTTTGGGAACCCATCAGTTTTCCCTCTGTAATGGGAAAAACCCTTCACACTATAAAAACCCTTAAACACTACAAGAACGCTATGGCACTCCGAAATCATGGAGTCTGAGGAGGAGATTATGCCCTTTGGATTTTTTGAGACTTCCCCTTTGTCCCGGTTTCCCTGCCAACAAACCGTGTTCGAAGCATCCGTTCGAGACGATCTCTCGGTATTCGGCATGGATGGCGTCGAGCGTCCCGTCCGGGAGGCGGCCCTCCCGCTTGGCGATCGCCTCATCCTTCAGGCGTTTCGCCCCGAGATGGAAGGCATTCATGGGTTCCGACCACTCCGCTTTCCAAACATCCATATGAAATATTATCTTGAAAAAGCCATGCCCGACCGCAATTGCTTTCCCGGTTTTCCCCTGGGACCCGAGTCGATCCCGTTACGAAATATCCGCGCATGGGGGAATTATGCACAGAATGTTTTGACATATACCCAACGGGAAACCGATTCCCGTTGGGTATAACTCACGACTTTTTCATTTGCATTCCGTTTCGAATCGTCCTATGATATCCCCGTATCGCATTCCTCATTCTCGCAATATGAATAATCAAATTGTTTTTATCAAACGGTCGTTGATTTTTTTTGGCGTTTTTGCCATAACGGCCCTGATCGTTTTTTGAGCGGTCAACGGTGGTCGATTCTTGAATTCCAAGCCGTATTATTCAAGAAACGACATGGGCGACGCGACTCTCGCACGGCTTACCGATGGCAAAGGCGCGAAAATTCTTGACGGGATCGTCGCCAAAGTGAAGGCCGCGGCGGAGAAAAAATGAGGCAATCCGATGAATCGGGAAGCATACACCGCGTACATCGATACGTATTTGGGAAAGGTCGATCAGATTGACGATTCTACCCGCGCCCAGCTCGGATCGCAGTATGAATTCATTTTCCAATATATCTATCCGAGGGTATACGAGATCCGCAGAAGCCAAATGGGCGATACCGCCGGAAGCATCTCGCCACCCGACGAAATCGCGAAGATGAGTACGACAGCCCCAAAAGCCACGCCAACCGCATCGGGGAACCTCATACTCGTCGTCAATTCCGACATTCTCCCAAAAATAAGCGTCTCCGTAGACACGTTTAAAAACGATCTGATTCGCGAAGGATACCGCTTGTTCGTATATACGGATTTCAACGCGAATTCAAGCCCCGTTTCCGTCCGGAATAAAATCATTCTCGAAAATTCCAAAACGCCCATTTCCGGAATATTTCTCATAGGCAAGATGCCAAGCGTGAATTTCAGATCCCAATCCTGCGTGGAGACCAACCCGGAGAACACGACCTATCCGAGCGACGTATTCTACGGCGATTTCACGAGCACCTGGGCCACCGTGGGGGAAGGCGGATTTTTCAACCGGGTATCCGACCGGAAGGCGCAAGCCTGGGTAGGACGTATCGATTACTCCAATATCAACGGCATGGGTAGCGAAGAACAGCTTCTGAACGAATATTTCGCAAGAAATCACCAATACCGGACGAGCCCGGCCCAAGGTTTTGCCGGCGCTCTGGATTTGCAGTGAGAACGGGTCGAATTTCCGGAACATCTCAGCAAAGCCTATCCGGGAAAGGTCACGCAGGCCATCTGGAATCCGGCACGGAGCACCCCGAGCTCAATCCGAAACCTTGTCGAAGGCGACTACGAGACCATGACGTTCGAAGCACATTCCACGCCGGAAACGAATTTTTACGGAACCAACGATGGCGGAACCAGCGTCATGGTCACGAACCAGGATTTGAAAACGTTTGATATCAAGGCCCGGTTCATTTTGGACGGAGGATGTTCCACTTCAAAATTTACCCGGCCGGATTTCATTAACGGGGTATATTTCTCCAAGGCGAAAGTTTTGGCGGTCTTTGGGAATTCCCGGGACGCGTACGACGATATGTCTGGCAGTCCGCAATTCATGGAAAATCTGGGTTCGGGAATCAGTATCGGGGAAGCATACGCCAAGTGGTTCAATGAAACGGTAGTATACAACCGGGGGGTCCCCGGAACCTTGAGCGAATGCAAGAACGACGCCATGCTCGGTAACGTGATGCTGGGAGACGGGACGCTTCGCATATCGAGATTCATGCCGCATTAGCGGATACGCCTTCGTCAAAAGGAAACCTATTTCATCTGTTTTTCGACCATCCGCACGATTACGTCGCCTCGGCGTTCTAACTCGGCACGAAGCTTCTCGTTTTCCAATCGCAAGGCCCTCATTTCGGCGGCAGGGTCGCCGGTTTCCGCATACTTACCCTCAGGATGGGTCGATTTCAATCCGGCCGGGGCAAAGGATAACGCCGCGAGCCGTTCCTCGACGACCTCATCCAGATCCACCTGGCTCACGTCTTTCGTTTCCGTGGCATCGCGGATGACTTCTGTCGGAAGCTTGAGGATATAATCCCCTCTCGGCAGGTCGCGCAGTTCGTCGAATCACGTTTTTCCCATCAATACCTGCCGTATCCCCTCTTCGTAGATCATGTTCATGGAGTGTCATTTCCTGATATACTCGATGACTTCCCGATACTGCTTCCCCTCCCGGATCATGTCGCGGACTTTGGAAGTCAGCGTGAGCTGCTCGACGACCGCCTGAAGGGTACGGTAGCCTTCGTTCTCGCACTTTTTGCACCCCACCGGCTTCATGACCTTGTATTTGTCCCAGTCCTGCTTCAGGTGGGAAATCATCCGATCGTCGAATTCCATGCCGTAAAAGAACTCCGAACCGGGAAAACGCTTCATCGGCTCGGCGCAGTCGCACAGCTGGCGGATGAGGCGCTGGTTGATTACCGTAACGACGGTGGAAGAAATCAGGGACTCGGCCACCCCGAGCTGCGTGAGGCGGACGATGCTCCCGAGCGCGTCCTCGGTGTGAAGGGTGCTCAATACCAAATGTCCGGTCAATGCCGCTTCCGTCGCTATCTGAGCGGTTTCCGCGTCGCGGATTTCCCCGATGAGGATCACGTCCGGATCCTGCCGCAAAATCGCGCGTATCGCCATGGGGTAGGTATAGCTTCTCGCTTCGTTGATGGATGATTGGTTCACGTAATTGCCCGCGCGGTACTCCACGGGATCCTCCACGGTAACGATATTCACCCCTTCCGTGGCGATATGGCGGATGGCCCGATGGAGCGTAGTGGTTTTTCCGGAACCCGTAGGACCGGTAATGAGGATTACCCCGTTCGTCTTTTTCATGACGGAAACCAGTTGCCGCTCGATGCGAGGGGGCAAATTGGAATCGTACAGGCTTTTCCGGCTCATGTCCTGCAACAGCACCCGCATTACCGTTTTTTCCCCGTAGATAAGCGGCATGGTGGAAACCCGGATGTCCACGATATGACCGCCGAGCGCACGGGCAAAGGATCCGTCCTGGGGAATATGCTGTTTGGTGATGTCGAGCCTCGCGGAATGCTTGACGACGTTGATGAACCCCTTGAATTTCTCGGTAGAGAACGTATCGATCTTTCTCAATTTCCCGTTGATACGCATGCGGATCACGACGGAACCCTCCCCCGGTTCGACATGGATATCCGAAGCGCCTCTAAGCACGGCAAGGTAGAGTATCTTGTTGAGATACCGTATGTGCTGGTTCACTTCCAGGGGATTCATTCCCGTGAACTGAACCGGTTTCGCGGCGTACAGGTGCTCTATTCCCTGCCGTATGGACGAAGCGTTGCAAATATACGCGCTTACCTGGGTATTCGTCATTTTCTCGATCGATTCTATCGTTTCCTTATTGAGCGGATCGGACATGACTACCGAAAGGTGCCCGTTCGATTCCGGGGCTTCCGTGGCATCGGAATGCTGCTGGTGCGCGAGTTTCAAATTCTGGTGCCGGTTCGTCTCGGATGGGCGGTTTTCGATAAAAAGGATCGGCAGCGATTTCACGTCCATCCAAAAACCCTTTGGAATATTTTTGAACACTTCCCTCAATTCCGGGTCGATAATCGAAAAATTATCCCGCGAAACCTCGAGATACTGGATGTTCAGCTGCTTGCTGATGGCGGAGAGCAATTGGTGTTCCTCGATGAAATTGGACTCGATCAGCATTTCGCCCAAAGGCATCATCGGTTTGGTCAGGCTCTGCTGAAAGAGGGTTTCTTCCAATTGCTGGTGATTGATGTATCCTTCGCTCATCAGTATTTCGCCAAGCTTGAGTTTTCGCCCAACGTCTTGCATCGCCTTCACGAAAGCGCTTTGCGTGACCCAGCCCCTTCGTACGAGAATTTCCCCCAGTTTTCCCCCCTCGGTACTCTGTTCCTTGAGGGCTATTTTCAGTTGATCCGGGGTAATGAGGCCATTTTGGAGAAACAGTTCGCCAAGGGGTTTTTTGATGGTCTCCATATTCGCGATCAGCTGCACGGGCGGATAATCCGGCCTGTTTGGATCCGGCAAATTCTGGGAAACCGATTTTTTGACGATATTCGTGGGAAACCGCGGGCGTATTTGATAAGAATCCTCATAAAAAGGAGCACTCTCAAGCGCGCCTGGGAGCGTATCTTTCGAGTGCTCATCTGGCTGACTGTCCGGGGAATCAAAATTCATGATTATGAAAATAATGATTAATAACCAAAAAGCAATTGACTATGTAAAAATATGTTTTTTGTTGCTTTTTGAGAGCTGGAAAGCTGGTTCGTGAACCGTATCCGACTCGGGGACTCCCCGGAATAGGCCTGCGGGAATTCTCCCCCGAAGGATACGGACTTATCTGCGATTTCCCAAAACGACGTGACAAAAGCGAACGAACGGCTAAACTGAAAGCCATGAAAAAAAGCCCTGATACCTTACCCCGGAAGAAGCCTTCCAGAAGGAGTTGAAAAGTTGCACTTCATTTTAGAATCCAAGTTTTAAAAAATGAACATAGAATGCCGACATGAACGCTAACATAATCGAACCGAATAAAATTTTCGCACGGTAAGCAAGCGTTCCAGAAGACCTAGCAACGCAATCCGACATCTATCGGAATTCATAATCCCCTCTTGTATGAAATCGGAGTCATTCACATTCAGCAATACCGGACTTCCGTCCGACAGAGCCGCACTTCTTTTCGAAGAACCCACGACATGATCCTGCACATTGACCGCCGGAATCAAGGAGAAGGCCTGCGCGGCCATAGACTCGGAAAATTCCGTTCCGGGTCTGACCCGGGAAGAGCTCGAAGCCCTCAGCAGGTATGATATGAGGCTCTACATGGATATTCTCAGTCAGTATACGGCGAGCAAGAAAGGCGGTGGGGATCGCTGAAAATCGGAAAATCCCGGTCGATCTCGATAGGTAATAGTGACTTCATCTGTGCTACCCGGAGAAATCTCTAAATTGAGTTGAGTCTGGATTTCAGTTTGAATTCAAGTTTTTAAAAAATAAGTGCGATTTGATAATTTTGAACTGCTTTTAAAAAAAATCCGTAACGATCAATTTCATTAGGCGTTTCTCATAAGGGATAAGAGATCCTGATATTCCTTCGTTCCAAGCATTTCCTCGCTTCCCGCCAACGGTTCGAACGATACGTCCTTGCCCTCCAAAAGCTTCTCGTATACGCGTATGTCAATCAGTACGGCTTTTGGCTTGTTATTTACAAAAATGAGTCGCTCTCCCGTGGTGCTTATATTTTTTATGTAAGTGGAAATATCAAATGATTAACCGACTCGGCAATATTCGCCATATTGGGAAAGAAAGAAAAAATCCAAAACCTAAACCAACCCTCCCAACAAAAAAATCGTTTCCTTCATCAACCGCTCCTTTGCCCACTTTTTCCGCTCCTCATCCAAGACAAGTCCGAGTCCATCCGATACGTTATACTTTGGCCCGAGTCATTCGAGAAACGCTATCATCTTCCCGATATATTCCGAGAAGTTCATTCCTGTTTTTGCTTCTATGAGGGCCTTGTTGATCTCAAAACCCCGATCCAGGATAAAATGGACATCGTAAATATCCCGGTTGGCCAGCCGGTTCCTCCCGAGGAGCGCCAGGAACTTGTTCGCGCACAGGTCTTCCCGGTTCATGACGAGAAAATCTATCCCGTGCAGGCTTTGCATATGGTATCCCCCGGTCAATCCCCGTCGGTTGATTTCGAATTTGACATTGCGATCGATATCCCCGTACGATACAAGTCCGAAAATCGTATATCTCTTGATAATCAGCTCTTTGACTTCCCCGTGCTTGGAGAGGATTTTTCCTACTCGGTCCAGGATATCGTCCTCGTCGAGACCCGATTCCATAAGGTCGAAATCCAGGTCCGTGGAAAACCGGTCGAGCCCGTGGAGGAGCAACAGCGCGGTTCATCCCTTGAATACGAGGCACTTGTTCAATACGGGATCCCTCGATACGTCGAGTAGTATCCGGAGCAGATAGCTTTTGTGCCGCGAACGGTCGAGTCTGGCAATCATGGCGTTCATGGGTCTAAGGGTGAGGGATATATACCCAATATGAATTGGTTTCCCGGTTTTTCCAGCCACATATCCGGACATCTTTTATTTTTTTCTTCGGTCACTTATTCCCGATAAGCTCCCGGAAGAAGAAAAATGAAACCTGTTCCGAATCTGTGACCGTAAAACACCGAAAACCAATTCCTATTGGGTATAGGTTTTCAGGAGTTTCTCCAGGGCACGGGAATCGTATATCTTCACGAGCTCCTGCGCATATTGCCAATCCATGTTCGAGAGGTTATCAAAATACGTTTCCCCGAATATATAGAGCGTATCGAGAAATGCGCGTTCCCTGCCGGCTATCGAATAAAATTCCCGCACGAGGATTCACTCCGGATTGAACAGCAGGTCGCTTTTGAGATTTTTCAGGACGATATCGAAATCCTTGAGTTTTTTCGTGTCCGTTTTGCGGTAAGCAAGATATACGTCACTCTGGTATTGGAAAATGACCCCATGGTGGTACAGCGCGGAAAAAAACGAAACATAGCTCGGGGAATAGATTTTGTTCGCGAGTTCGAACCGGTCGTATGTCTCCCTGGTTGCGTAGATTCAACGGGCGATACTTTGGAGGATTCATTTTTTCTCATAGAATGAGATCCGGCTCCTCAGGTACGCATCCGAACTATGCTTGATGAATTGTGCCAGATCCCGAACGCTG
>CAIVSN010000138.1 GCA_903908595.1 uncultured bacterium | reverse complement strand
TCTTCTTTCGGGAGCTTATCGGGAATAAGTGACCGAAGAAAAAAATAAAAGATGACCGAATATGTGACTGGAAAAACCGGGAAACCGATTCCCGTTGGGTATATTTGCCATCGTAGCCCCATGCGGCAAAAAACAAAATTAAATTCAAACTTTGATTGGAAAAAGTCTTCGTATAATGGCGACATGTCAAAAAAAGAACACCGAGACCACGCGCTCTACTCCCTGATTGCCCCGAGGATGCTTCAGATTTTTTCCGAAAACCTCACCGATGGCGGAGCGGGGGGCAAACTCGACCGTCCGAGTTTCAGCAAGTGCCGGATCACGCCGGATGGCATGTTTCTGGATCTCTTTATCTATCGTTCATACGAGCCGGCCATACTGGCCAAGCAGCTCAGCGAGTACGCGCCGGAAATCCAGCGCCTCATCGCGAGCGCAAAAGTGCTATCCCGGATGCCGAAGGTTCGGTTCCGGGTGGATTCCGGGGTCGGGAACACCGAGTCGGTATCGGACATACTCGATGACCTACGCGCCAAATATGACCTCTCGTAGTTCCCTGCTCCAAACAATCAAAAGGCTGATCGGGTATTTCCAGAACCGGTCGTTTTCCAATGAGCTCAAACGGGAACGGACGAAAAAATACCTCTACCAGAACGAGACGAAGCATCACGGATGGATTCATTTCTACAACAAGGCCCGCCGGTGAGCGTACTACCGGCCGCTGTATTCGACCTATGCCAACAACAAGCTCGGGTTCCGGATATCGTTCGGGCTTATCGGGCTGACGCTGATCGGTTCGAGTTTTTACATCCTCATCGCTTCGCCGTACTTCCAGATTTCTCCGAACCGGATGATCATCGAACGGGACGATACCTACTCCGACGTGAATATCGCGTACAAGGCCATCGAACCGATCTACGGCGAGTCACTCTGGACCTTCGACAAGGACCGGGTTCGGGAGCTCATCCAGGGACTCGAAAAAAACATCGTGTCGGTCGACGTCAGCCACCTGCTCCCGAATTCCCTCAAGATCATCATCCGGTCGTCGCCTCCGAGGTATTCCGTGGAATTTCCCGGAGTCGGGAGAAGCTATCTCCTCTCCGAGAACGGCATCCTCATCCCGAACCGGAACAAGGAAGTGCAATTCCCGAGGCTCCAAATCTATTCGAGCGAGCTGAACGAATCCTCGTTCCTGGACTACAAGGAAGCGGTGCAATCCGCGGCAATGAAGAAAATCCACGAAATCTCCAGAGTTTTTTCCGTAGATTTTGCCAATTCGGTCATCACTTCGGAAATCTACTACGCCACCGAAAACGAACTCCACGTCCTGTTGGAAAACGGCATCCGAATCATGTTCGTCCTGGACAATTCCCTCGAAAAGCAACTCCTGAGCCTCAAGCTCGCGCTCGACCAGACTCCCGGGCTCCTGACCAGTCCCGAAAACACGTACGTCGATTCCCGCATCGTCGGCAAAATCTTCGTCTGCGCACCGGCGGAAGAATGCAAGAAAAACCTGTTAAAAATCTATGGCGTCCCACCTTATTAACCTCCCGAACCCCGATCTCCCGCTCCCGCTGAGAATTTTCGAAAACGAATGGGTTTTGACGATAGCCTTGGGGACTTTGCTCGTGGCATTCGTCGTATACCAGCAGTGGAAAGGGCTCGAATCCGAACGTTTGCCCATTCCCAAGTTGCCGAGAGCCGTCACGACGGACGATTTCCGCGAGGCTTTCCGAAAGGAAATCCTCGCGCATTCCCCGGAATCGGCGACGTTCGGCGACGATATCGCGAAATCGCTCCGGCGGTATGTTGGCCATACCGCGAAGATTCGGCTCTCCCCTACGGAAACCGTGGAACAGATGAAAATCCGGCTCCCGGAGGATCTCTGGGACGTATTCGTGCGGATACGGGACATCCGGTACGCCCCGAAGGGCGGCCACTCGGATGCCTGCGTAACCGTGCAGGACCATATTATCGAACTATTGGACCAGCATGCAATTTAGTCAGCCGTACGCGCTTTGGTTCATCGTTTTGGCCATCCTGCCGTTCCTTTCGACGGTAATTTTCAGCAAGTACTATCGGATCTATCTCTCGGAAACGTTCCAGAAACGGCGGTCGAAGAAGTGGGAATGGATACGGACGACAGTGGCAAGCCTCGTCATCGCCGGACTGGTGGTGATATTGGCCAATCCCATCCGCGTGGAATCCGTGCGCAACCCGCTCAAAAACGGGATCGACATCCTTTTCGTCCTGGACCTTTCAAAGAGCATGCTGGCCGAAGACATCGCTCCGAACCGCATCAACGCCGGCAAACGGGTGCTCTCGAATTTTATCGGGGAAAGGAGTTCGGATCGGATCGGACTCATCGGTTTCGCTGGCAAGCCCTTCGTTTTCAGTCCGTTGACCTTCGATCACGCGGGACTCCTCAAGATCGTCTCGGACATGACCGTGGATTCCATCAAGCAGGAAATCCCGGGATTTTCGGGGACGGCCATCGGGGATGGACTCTTGCTTGCAAGCGATGCCATCAAGACGGAACCCGACCGCAAAAAAGTCATTATCCTCCTCACGGACGGCGAAGCGAACGTGGGGATCGACCCAAATGTCGTGAACGAATACATGAAAATGACCGGGGTCGTCATTCACACGATCGGCATCGGAGATCCGGAAGGGACGGATTTGTACACGACGGACCAATTCGGAAAAAAACAATATTTCATGGACAATCGGGGGGTTCCGATCCGCGCGAGCATCGACGAACCGCTCCTTCGGAAACTGGCCGGCGACAACGGGGGAATCTACGCGAATGCAGCCTCCCTCAAGGAAATGGAAAAAGCCCTGGAAAATCTCAACCAACTCTACGGCAAAACCTTGGAAACCCCTATGGAAACCATCGTGATTCCCTATGCGCCCTACGTCGCCTATTTCGTGCTCCTGCTCGTATCGGCTTGGCTGGCCATGGAAGCGTTTTCGATTACGGGGGCCTATCACATAAGCCGGCTGAGCGGGATAGCCCTGACGGAAGAAAGCGTGAATTACGTTCGTATCCCGAGTCTGCTATGGGGAAAAAGGGTACTATTGCTGCTCGGGTTCCTCTCATTGACGCTTGGCGCGGTCCAATACCGGTACCAGCCACCGATAGGCACCATTTCCATACTGATCGACGGATCCAAGAGCATGCAGGTCGAAGACGTCGGCCAATCGCGATTTACCCTGGCCAAGCAAATAGCGGGCAAAATCATCGACGGGTATTCGGGCAACCCGATACGCATATCGGTCTTTTGAGGGGACGTCTACGCGGTCGCCCCTTCCACGTACGATTCCCAAACCCTGAAGCAAAGCCTGGAAACGATATCCTTCGACAGCGTATCTGGCGGGAGCGACATCCTCGGATCCATCCGCAGTTTTCTTACGCAGGCCGGAGACGAGACGGGCACGGTATTCGTCATTTCCGACGGGGAGGCCGTAGGAAGCCGAGTAAACGAGGATGCCGCCTATGTCAGCGTTCCGAGGAACGTATCGCTGTGGACCATCGGGGTCGGTACCGCAGAAGGCGGATACGTTCCAATGGGCAAGGATCCGTTTGGCAAACCCACGGTAAAAACCGTAAACGGAAAACCCGTCGTCAGCAAATTCTCCGGAACGATTCTCGAAACGCTCGCCCGAAACGGCGGAAAATTCGTCCATGCGGAACACGTCGATTCCCTCCAATTGGAGCTCGGCGGAAACAACGTCCCCGGAGAAATCGGAAACGCGACGGGGCAAGCCATCCCGATTGGGGCATGTTTCGTGCTTCTCGCCCTGACGCTCCCTTACCGTAGAAGAATTACCCGCTAAGACCATGAAAAACACCACTCGAATACTCGCGATGTTCCTGCTCCTGGCCCTGGCTTCCACGGTGCTGTTTTGGAAATTCTTCGCGCTCAAACTGCTCCCGGTCGATAGTCCGGATTTGGATTCCGCGCTCCGGTACATGGGAGAACCGCTCGCGAAAAGCTGGGTATATTTCTACCGGGGGAACGATTTGTACCAACGGGCCGATTCCGATGCCGACAAGAGCCTGAGCGGAAGTATCCTCTTGCTGGACCGGGCCATAGACGAATACCTGGAAAGCCTGGATATCCGAGAAACCCGCGAAGCCCGGGAAAATCTCGAAACCGCCCAAAAGGAATTGAGAAGGCTCAAGGAAGAGCAATCCTTCAAAGACAAAACCGAAGAAGAGGAGAAATCCGAGGACGAGCCGAAAGACGGAGGGGATGATCCGAAAAGCGGCAGCGGATCGGATAGCGGCAGCGGATCCACCGGATCGAAGACTGACGAACCCGGTATGTGAAGCTGAGGAAAAGATGGCAATTCCGGTTCCGACGGATCCGGGAAGGCCAAAACCCTTCCCAATTCCAAAGACGGGAAGAATCAGGAAGCGGAACAGAAATCCTGACCACGCGGCTATACGAATTCCGGAACGTTTTTCGAGGGATTTTCATGAAGCACTAGCGTCGACTGACTCAGCGAACAGGATGAGAAAACCCTCGGAAACTCGCTGGAGTTCCTCAAAGAAATCCAGAACCAAAAGGGCAGGTACACCCGGCCGAACGGAATTCCGGAAGCAGGAGACGGGATGGGCGGCATGTTCGAAAAATATTTCTGAGATTCCAGTTTTTTCAGCAATGAACGAGATGTGGACCCGTATGATTATTAGAAATCAAACCGGCAATTTTCAAAGAAAGTCACACTCCCTATTGACATGTCTCTTTTCATTTGTAAAGTGCAATTACCAGAACGGTTCTTGGAAAAGAATCGTGGTAAAGACGCCATAAAAACGACGATTTTCGTCAGAACTGCATAACGTAGAATGAAAGGAGAACGGAATGGAACTCATGGCACTTGGATTCGCGATGTGGTATGCCACTGGCATCGACGACGCTCTCATTTTTGGGGGAATCGTCACGCGCGCGAAAAACCAACGCGAAAAGCTGGAAGCCACGTACGGACTGGTCCTCGCGTTCACGCTCATGTGTACGATTGTGATCTTCGTAGGCGGCACCCTCACTGCCACCCTCGACTTAGCCGTCTTGGGAATCACGATTCGGGATATCGTTACCTGCATCGTCCTCTGGTTCGTCGTCAAACTGGGCTGGGAAGCCTGGAAAGAATCGAGCGCTGAAGGACAGGAAGGGGACGAGGATTCCGTTGATGCAAACACATACCAAAACGTCATAGAAAGAATCTCGATGCGCTCGCCAAAATTTTCCCGCGACGCATTCAAGGGATTTGCCCTGAACTGTCTGGACGATATTACGGTCAATACCGCGAATATCATCGACAAGGACTATTCGGAAATCATCGAATACATGGGCGGAGTTACGCTTGGAATAACTTCTATGATACTCTGCATCTGGTTCGCCCAGCTGCAGCTACAAACTTTTTCCGAAAGGTACGGCCAGGTATTCCACCGGGTCCGTGCTGTCGGGATATGGTTTGCCGCAGGCCTGATTTTCCATTCTTGGATAGTCTCGTCGCAAATACACTGAGTGCCGCCTTCGGGCGGCACTTTTTTTATTGCGAATCAGAAATGAAAAATGTCATCACTTATAGTTGAAGGAAAAAATAATTTGGTATAGGATATGCGTATGAACAACATAGAACTTTCCACTTCATCGGATTTTGAAGAAAAATCGGCGTACAGCCTCTTGAAAATCAGGATATTCGTCCTTTGAGAAGAACTCGAAACCAAAAAGGAACTCCAAAAGATCGATTCCTATCTCAAGGGAGAGCTCCTTTCGTACATGAAGAAGTCGGAACGACGGCTGGAAATCCTCTTTTACGCGCTCGTCACCAAGCTTCGCCTCTTCACGATAGAAACCCCGGAGATGGAGCGGCTGTTTCATCAATTCCTCACGGAAATGGACTCGCTGGTGATCGAAATCACGAATAATTCCACCCTGGACGAAGATATCGTGAAGACAATACGGAAAGACGGGTTCCTTCGGAGCATTCGGAATTACTACAGCGGCATCAACACCAGAATACGCATACTGGGGAACAAGGTTCGCCTCAACCAGATGCTCGCGTTTCTCTACGTTTGCGAGAACTACGTCCACGGATTGGAAAAGTACTACAAGGAAATGGGCATGTCGAGCCGGGTGCTCGAACTCTACATTACCCGAATGAACATCAAAGGAAACCGCTATTTTTTCAACAAGGATTACGGATTGTACATCGGGTTTGGCATTTTTCGCATGATATCGAGCTACGGGACGAGCTTCATGCGATTGGCCATTACGTGCAGCCTGTCGGTCATATTTTTCGCGAGCATTTACTGGACGGCGGATTTCATGGCTCCACCGGAAGTGCGGATGATCTCGGATCTCAACAGCTATTCCAGCTATTTCTTCAACTCGCTCGTGACGATATCCGGACTGGGAATCGACGCCTCGCCGCAGACCGCGTTACAGAGGGTCGCCATGGGCGTGAACACGATTTATGGGATGATCGTTTTCGGAATGCTGTTCAACGTCATTTCGACGAAACTGTCGATGAACAGTTAATTTTCCGAATCCATTGGGGAATCGCGGGCGATTCTGCTATTGGGCATACCGTCTACGGCGTCAGCAGCGTCCCCCGAATCTTGTCCGTTCCCAATTTGTCGATATCCTCGATCTTGCACACGAACAGGGGGATTTTTTCATCCTTCGCGAGCGCCAACGCGCTCTGGTCCAATACCCGGAGATTCTTTTCCAATGCCTCCTGTAGGCTGATCGTTTCATACCGTTTCGCGTCCGGGAATTTTGCCGGATCCTTATCGTACACCCCATCGACCTTCGTCCCCTTGATAATCACGTCGCAACCGAGTTCCAATGCGCGGAGTACCGCGGCGGAATCCGTCGTGAAAAACGGGTTTCCCGAACCCGCTACCGCGATGACCACGCGGTTCTTGTCCAAATGTTTCATAGCACGGCCACGGATGAAAAACTCGGAAACCCGGTTGATCTCGATAGCCGACATGATGCGGACTTCCTGCCCCTGCTTGTGGATGGCGTCGCCGAGCGCGATGCCGTTCATGACGGTGGCGAGCATGCCCATGTAGTCCGCGCTGGAGCGGTCAAGGCCGCTCGCGGCCCCGGAAACCCCCCGGAATATGTTTCCCCCGCCGATGACGATGACGATCTGCTTGCCGGATTTCGCCAGCTTGACGACCTTGCCCGCGAGTTCGATGAGGAATTCCACGTCGATTCCATGGTCTTTCTTCCCTTGGAGGGCTTCTCCGGAAAGCTTGAGCAAATAGCGGGTTGACGCGGAGATGAATTGTGAGTGCGGCATGGGAAAAAGGTAAAAAAATATCCGCGAACGGCGGTAGACGATATGCGCTAGCGAAGAAGCGGAACGGACCAGAGTTTGCGGATGCGGGAAAAAATCATGGAATCTAGATAAAATACAACAGGAGAAACGAACTCACGATGATCATCACGGCTACCAGCACGATCAGAAGGTACAGGACGAATTTCGACTGGGTGACTTCTTCCCTGAGCTTCAGGACTTCCGATTCCGCGAGCTTGATATCCTCGTCGGTCTTGGCCTTCGCGGATTCGAGCAGGAAGGTCTGCTTCTTGAATTCTATGAGCGAGACGGAATTCTTGAGCTCGGATTCGGCATGGCCGGCGCGATAGCTGAGGTCCTGGATGATATGGTCTTTCTCCGCGATTTTCCGGAGGGAATCCTCGTACAGGTCGCGATAATCCACCGTCGTCGGCTTCCGGGAAAAACTGCCCGCGTTCGATGGCTCGTCGAAAATCACGATTTCTGGGCTTTCGCTCCAGCCGGTATTTTTCCGCTGCGAATCGGTCGGACGGACGAGTTCCGGATCCTCGCTTCGCATCATGGCAATATCTTCATCGTGGATATACACGATTTTTCCTTTCCGCTTGGCTCGGATTTTGCCGCCCTTAACGTACCGATCCAAAGTCCGGGTAGATATTTCGAGGAGGAGCGCGGCTTCTTCGCGAGTATTGGTGTACGACATGGAAAAATCGGAAATGACTTAGATATCCAGATTCGAAACGTGTTTCGCCCGGCTTTGGATAAACCTTCGGCGCGGCGGCACGTCTTCTCCCATGAGCGTGCGGAACACCTGATCGGCGAGATCGGCATCTTCGACCTTGACGCGGAACATTTTCCGGCGATCCGGATCCATGGTCGTTTCCCAAAGCTGTTCCGGGTTCATTTCCCCAAGACCCTTGTACCGTTGGATTCCTTCGGTGGAAACCCCGTGTTCCGCAATGAACCGCAACTTTTCCTCGTCGGAATACACATACCAGGTCTCCTTGCCCTTGGCGAGCTTGTAGAGCGGAGGATTCGCGATGTAAATGTGCCCGTTCGTGATGAGCGGTCGGAGGTACCGGTACAAAAACGTGAGGAGCAACGTTCGGATGTGCGCTCCGTCGACGTCCGCGTCGGTCATGATGATCATCCGGTGGTACCGGAGCCTCGCGATATCGAAAGTGTCTCCGATCGAGGTTCCGAGCGCGATGATGAGGTTCTTGATTTCTTGGTTTCCAAAAATCTTGTCGAGACGGGCTTGTTCGGTATTGAGGATTTTCCCCCGGAGCGGGAGAATCGCTTGGAATTCCCGGTTGCGGCCCTGCTTCGCGGAGCCTCCCGCGGAATCTCCCTCGACGATGTAGAGTTCGGACTTGGAAGGGTCCTTGGAAGAACAGTCCGCGAGCTTGCCCGGAAGGGTCATGCCTTCGAGCGCCCCCTTGCGGATGATCGTGTCGCGGGCAGAACGTGCCGCCGCACGGGCTCGGGCCGCGAGCAAACACTTCTCGAATACGGCGCGGGCCGACTTGGGATTTTCGTCCAGCCATTCCCCGAGGCGTTCCCCGAATCCCCGATCGACGATTCCCTTGATTTCGGGATTGACGAGCTTCTCCTTGGTCTGGGAGCTGAAACGCGGTTCCGGGACCTTGACGGAAATGACCGCTATAAGTCCTTCGAGCATGTCTTCGCTCGTCATGTTCTCATCCTTTTCCTTGAGGTATTCCTGAGCACGGCCGTACTTGTTGATCGTCCGGGTCAGCGCGGTCTGGAATCCGGCAACGTGGGTTCCGCCGTCGGTGTTGATGACGTTGTTGGTAAAAGCGATGATTTTCGTCGTGTAGTCGTCCTTGCGGTATTGGAGCGCGATTTCGAGACTGGCCCCATCGAGTTCCTTGTCGAGGTAAAAAATTTCTTCCCCGATAAGTTCCGATCCCTTGGCGATGTGGCTGATGTATGATTTGACGCCCCCTTCGAAGAAGAATCGGTAATTCTCTCCCGAGCGTTCGTCGATGATCGTGAGCGTGATACCCTTCGTCAGGTAAGCCTGCTGTCGCATCCGGGTAAGAATCGTATGGTAATCGAACACCGTCACGCTAAAAATCGTCGGATCGGGCCAAAAGCGGACGATAGTTCCGGTCACCTTGGTTTTCTCGCCGGTCGGTGCCACCTGGGCGTCAGGTATCCCCCGCTGGTAGGTCTGCCGATAAATTTTCCCGTCCTTATGAACGAGGACCTCCATCTTGTCCGAAAGGGCGTTCACCACGGATGCGCCGACTCCGTGAAGACCCCCGGAAACCTTGTACCCGCTGGAATCGCCTCAGAATTTTCCTCCGGCATGGAGGACGGTCATAACCGTTTCGAGGGAAGATTTGCCGGTCTTGGGGTGGATGTCCACAGGGATGCCACGGCCGTCGTCGGTGACCGATACGGAATCGTCCGCATGGAGGATGACATTGATGAAATGCGCGTGCCCCGCCATGGCTTCGTCGATGGAATTGTCGACGATTTCCCACACGAGGTGGTGAAGTCCATGCTCGTTGGTTTCCCCGATGTACATTCCGGGGCGTTTCCGAACCGGCTCGAGTCATTCTAGGACTTGGATGCTACTGGAATCGTAATCGGCGCTTGGGGAGGTCATAAGATGGTATCAAAAATGTTTGAAAAAAGTATATGTAAAACCGTAGGAATGCAAGAAATTCGACTTTGTCAAAGGCAAAAAAAACAGAAAAAAACGCGAAATCCGAATCTCGCGTTGAAAAAAACCGAAAATGGAGTGAAATGGGCATATGGTTTCATCATTCAATATCACGAAAACGTTCGAAACGAAGCAAAAATCCGTGCGCGGAAGCCTGGATCTTCTGGTAATCCATTCGAATTTTTGGGGAGAACTCCCCTTGGAATACACGAAGCATGCCGATGTCGCGGAAGTTCTCCGAACCGGGGGCGTCATCAGGATCCAAGTGCCGGGATACAAGGATTTTTTTATCAAGCCGATCGAATACGGCGATACCCGAAATGGAAATCACCTCCTGTGCTGATTCCTCGCGAACACCCGGCAGGGAGGGGGCGTTGCCGGGGCCTATTTGACGGATCCCGACGAGATCATGGCCGGAAACCTGGTCCTGCTGAGAAACACCGATCGGTTTCCCATCCGGAAATTCGTCGTGCATTTCAACGATCCCCTGGAGGTCCCGGCGCAAAAAATGACCCTGCGGTGAATCATGGATATGGAAATCAAATCCCTCTCGGTTCTCGACAGGAAAATCGATCTGAAATGACTGTTGAACAAGGAAATCGAATCGCTCTCCATCATGGATACCGAAATCGAATCGCTCGCCATATTGGACAAAAAAATATTTTAGATACGATAGCGGGCAATAACCGTCCCCCACCCATGTCCCAACTCCAGGCCAACGTCAACGATATCGTCTCGAAGAACATCGGAACAATCCCCGGGCAAAAAGTCCTGATCTACGACACGCAAAGCGGACTCGCCAAAGCCCTCGCGGAAGCCTACCGCAACGCGCTCGGGCCGGACGCGCAGCACTACGATTTCGACCGGATGGAGATGGACAGCCTCAACTTCCGGGATATCCTCATCGGGCTTCCGGCGGGCTCGCTCGTGGTCATGGTCCAATCGACGAATTTTCGGATTACCGACTTCCGGGTGCGGGTGGAGCTCTCGCAGCACGGCATCCATTGCATCGAGCACAACCATCTCGGATACCTGCCTCCGGCACACTACGAGACCTACTTCAACGCGCTCGCCTACCGGACCCCGGAATACGTCCGCTGTACGGCGCTCCTCAACGAAATCAACGACGGCAAACCTGGCATGGACCTCGTGGACAAGTCGGGCCTCCGGCTGCACTTCGGGCAGCTCGAAAAGTTCCGCGGCAACACCGGAGCCTATCCGGAAGGCGTGGCAAAATGAGGCACCTATCCGGTCGGCGAAGCCTTCAGCGAAGCGGTCGACCTCGAATCGGTCCACGGCTCGTTCATGCTCTATGCCTACCCGGACGAGAATTTTCAGATCGTCTTCTGCGAACCGTTCGAAGTACGCGTGGAAAAAGGACGAATTGTCCACGACGACGCGCACCCGAAGGGATTCCTCTGGCTTATGAACATGATCCGGCAGTACGAAAACGGCGAGGTCATGATCCGAGAACTCGGCATCGGGATGAATCCGGAAATCACGGTAGAAAAGCCGATGAGCGACGTCAACGCCTTCGAGCGGATCCTTGGCGTTCACCTCTCGCTCGGGAAAAAGCACGGGATATTCGGGAAAAAACTCCCAAAAAAGGACATGCAAAAATTCCATATCGACGTGTTTTTGGATACGGAATACCTGGATTTTTCCGGGAAAATCGTGAGGTTCGATCGGGAAAAATTGCTGGTGGCGGAGTAGGGGGAATTCGCGGGGTTGGAACACCCAGAAGATCTATTTCTCGGGAAATGGCAGGGTCGGCACGTCGGAAACGTTCCTGGCGAGTCATTTGGTTATGCGGATCCCATGGATCTGACCGTCATACGCATATCAAGCCCCGGTGGCATTGTACGGCTGGTTCATTCAGCCGATGCGCACGTATGCCGGCGTCGTGAAATTGGCGGTGCCGTGGGCAGAGGTCGTCAGCGTCTGAATTCCGTTAATATAGATGGTATACACGCCGTTTCTCCGTTCCAAATGCATTCGTTTCATCTCGGTGGTATTGCCGATGATGCCCGATCATACCGTCTGACAGCCAATGAGCACTCATGCGGCATTAGTTCCGAGTCACGTGAAGCACAATTGGTTACCACTGAATACTTCGATCTCAAATCAGATCAAGTTCGACTGTATCGAGTACCATCAGACGGATACGAGCGTTTCGCCGTTTGCGTTAGCGGTTTTCGGATGCTCGTAGAATATTTCCACGGTAAAATCACCGGTCCCAAATGTCATATCGCTCAACCCGCTCGTCACTTTGAGCGCCGAATATATGTTATATGAAGAAAGGCCGAGCGCTCACGACGCGATGACGGAATTCCCCTCGAGCGTCCCGGTCTTCCCGGTGGCGTCGGTCGTGCTTGCGGTATCGAAATTGTTCAGGTACACCACCTGGCCGAAATTCGGATCCGACGTTCCGGAGCCCGGACCGCCTCCCCCGCCCGCCGAGCCGGTGGAGGCGTAGGCCACGCTCCCGCTCAGGTAGGCGCCCGCTATGGCGCTTCCCGTTCCGGTGCTCGCGACCCCGTTGCCGAAACGCACGGTGAACTCCGTGGCGGACGCGGGG
>CAIVSN010000137.1 GCA_903908595.1 uncultured bacterium | reverse complement strand
CATTTTAACAATGAAATCTTCCAAAGAATCCGCAATTTCTTTATGAAAAAATAAAACTTTTCAATTATTTAGATCAATAGTCAAAAAATCTCCCCATCATAAATCAAAAAATATTATTTCAAAATCCATATATGCTTCTCTCTCATCAATATAAAGGGATTTATCACAATAAAAATTGGCTATTTCTATGGGTCACATAAGAATATTTCTATATTCTTTTTCCTTATCGTTTATATAAAAAATCCCTTTTCCTATCTCTAAATAAAATTTTTTCAATTCTTTAGGAAATTTTTGTCCCATTTTTATTTCCGCCTCGATTATGTCTTTATCGCTTACTTTTACGAAAGCGTGCTTTTGCTTTATGTTAAGGTTATCGAAGCTATCAACACAATAATCTTTTAAAAAAGATAACGAGGACATATTTAATGAAAGTTACTTTTAAAATTATTTTTTATAAAGACTATCGGAGCCATGAATTCCTCATTGGTGTTCTGTTCCTCCTGCGGCGGGATGTATATTCCACCACTCCATTTAAAAATATTCCCATTTAAGCAATTCTTTCAAATCGAACTCATTTACATAATGGGTAACTATCTATAAAATCTACGAGACTAGTTTTTATAGATTCAAATGATTCCCCGTAGAGATAAAATGCCGTCTCTTTTGGACCTTGCCAATATCTATGTATGCCACATTCCTGGCGTGTCAATCTTTCAAGTTCTTCCATGACAAAATTTGAATCACAATTTTTGTAAACTTCAGAAGGAAGATTCACGCCATCAAGATAAATAGCGATACCCTCTTTGGCCCCGAATTTTATCTCGCTCCTTGTGGATTCTATGATAATTTTTGAACCCTTCGGCGCACCAATATCTTGAAGTCTATTCAAAAGATGCGTAACAAATAGTCAATCATCGAGATAATTTGACGTAATTTTCAGTTCCACAGCACAATGCATTATTTCGCCATTTTCATGTACTAGAGTTCCTCACCCAGAAACCTCGCCATAATTATGCTCACGTAAAAACCGCTCAATCGGTTCTTCATATTTAATTCATCTGTCAAGTGGTTGAATCCGATCGTTTAGATGTATAACAAGAAAGGTTTCTTTATCCTTTTCTGTTTTCTGTTGCATGGAATAATAATGTTAGCGTAGATATATTTTTACAGTCAATTTATAATTCTATCGCCATTACAAAATACGTGTTGGCTGGAGATTATTCGCTTCACAGTAGCTTATTTTCCGCATCCTTCCTTTTCTCTATTTGTTTCAGATCTTCTTGAGGCTTGAGTCTCTCGGGAATGATTCCCCGGTCCAAAAGAGTATTTCTCGTCGCTTTGCTGTTATCCACAAGCTCCCTCTCTAGGTGCCCCTTTCACTGAATATTTTTTTCTTTGATATTGTGGTCCGTAATCGCATAGATGAAATCTTTTGCTCGAAGTTCTACTTCGGTGTCAAAATCAGCAAGGGCTCTATTTTCGGGGATTCTTCTCTTTTGCTTAAGCGATTTTGTCGATAGATTATACAGCGCCTCTATTCACTTGTTTTTGAAAGTGGCAAATTCCGTAGGGAGATTGATGCCCCGTTGATATACGGTCGCTTCGATTTTCGTCTCATTTTCCTTGAGTTTTTTTCGGGCATCAAGTCGTTTGTTTTCTTCGGCTCGCAATTCTTGAAGTTCCTGTTTTCTTGTTTGGCTTGCAAAATAGTTTTTCGCAAGTGCGATTTCAGGAAGCCGAGCGTCCCCGTTGAGCGCTATGAGATAGCAGGCATACCGTGTGAGGAGGTAGTTTTCCCCAGGCCGTCACTCTTTGTTAGTTTTTCCAGGCTCCTGGAAAAACTCCTTGGTATCACGAAAATGGTCTTCGATATTCCCCCCACCCCCGGTACAGTTTATTTTCGCTTTCCCAATAACAAGGCTGAATCGTTCCCATTTCTTATATCCGAGCGCTTTCATGAGATCCCGTGCATTCCAAAACTCAAAGCCGTCCCCATCCTGCATTTTGATGTCCTCGAAGGTTTTTTGAACGATAGCTATAATATCCAATGTCATATGTATGAGATGAAAGTAGTATAACCCCATTATGCCTCATCTTTTTAATTTGCAATATCTAAGTGGTATCCAGTTAAAATTATACCCAACGGGAATTGGTTTTATTGATAACCAGACTATATCATAGGGTTTTCATCATCCATAGAAACCCTCACACCGCCTCCTGCTTTTGCAACCAGCATCTCCGTAAGCTCAGCATATTTTTCCCTGAGAGCCCGTATTTCCGAGGGGGTTTCCAAACGAACTTCGCCCTGCGCCAACTCCCCCGTTTCCAAAAAATGTTTCAGCTGACTCGTTACCGTCTGGAAAACCAGATCGGACGGTTCCCCATGTACGGATTTGAACGGATGATCCACTCAGACGTATTCGATATATGCCTTCTGCCTCGTTCAAACGGCTTGGAAAAGCGATTCGAACGCCTCCTCTGAGAACGTGTCATCCAGGGTCCCGTATTGCATGAGAAACTTGCCATCGTACGACGCGAAAACCTCGCGGAGCTCTTCCTCGCTTGGAATCGTATCGAGAATGGGCACGTCGAACGGATCGGTTCGAAGCCCGGTTCCCACGGAGACGATTGCCCCGATTTCGGGAAACTCCCGCGCGAGATACAAAGCGAGGATCCCCCCGAGAGAGCTTCCATGAAGCGTTACCTCCAGTTTTTTTCCGGCGGGGAGCGTTTTCATGGCCGTATCGATACCCGCTCTTACCGCCCTCCGGGCGTCTTCGAGCTCGTCGGCGAAAGTCTTCCCTTTGAAAATCTCGATCTTCGAAGCGTAGGAATCATCGAGTTGCCCCGATTTCTCCCAATCCCTGGAAGAAGAATACAAAAGCGTGCCGGCAAGCTCGGACCCGGCTATTTCCTTCGCGAGCTCGGCATACTTCCCGGAGCTCCCGTGCATATTGCCGAAGGTGCCGTGGATGTTGATCACAAGGCGACTCGAATTCGGCACTTCGTAATACTCGGTTAGAATCGGCTCGTTTCGAAAAGCTCCGGCAATGCTGGATTTTACTGGAAGAACGGTTTCGGAAAGGGTATCTATTTGGCTCATGGGGTTGGCGTTTGGGAATTTTCCTCTTTTCGTGTCGATGGATTCCAGATTTCATTCTTGTATGCATCGGCATTGCGTATGATTATACGGATTTTATCAGTAAGGGAAGTTTGTGTTTCCCCGAGGATCCGTGCCGTCGCTTCCAGCTTCTTTTGGGTTTCCGGCTTGAGGATTTCCGATTCGAATGCATGGAAAGGTATACGATCGGCGGATTTCCCGGCCGATCAGAGTTGTAGGGTAACGATTCAATCCTTCAAATCCACCTTAGCAACGGCGATCGGAACTCACTCGGGCGACTGTTTTACAAGCTTGAAGTCCGACAATCAGCGCATGAGGTCTTTCGAGAGGGTTTCGTGCGGATTCATGAGTTCCTTCGTAGGATCAAACGGAAGCTTCTTTAGTTTACCATCCTTTCCTCATATGAGCAAAATATTGGGGTATTGTCATTTTTCTGGATTTGGAATGACCTGCGCCCACTTTCCTCATCAGAGCTCGGTTTTCAACGAAGGCAAATCAGGATGGAATGGGATTGCCTTATGAATGAAGAGTCACGGATCAAGAAGGACGTATTCCGGCGTGCCCATCTTCATGCGTGGAATCACCAGGGCGGAATGGGAATCTCCGACATACGCGTCCGCACGCTCATTCAGGAGGTTATTCGACAAGAAGCGGACGACTTTCGAATCGATTCAAGCCATCTTCAGCTGAGCCTGAAGCTCAAGCGACATAACGGTGCAGTCCCCTCCGCTCTTGGCTGGCTCAGCAGGCTGTTCGATTTTGAGATCCTTGTATTTCGTAAGAAGTGGCGTACTCGGGTCCTTTTCATGCTCCCTTAGGAGTCCGATAACGCGATCGAGGCTGTTATAGCGTACTTCCCCTATGGTCGCGCGAAGCTGTTTTGCAGCATGGTTCAATTGCTCGGGAGCGTATTTGAGATGTTCCGATTTTTCTATCGATCTCAGGCGTGGGGTTTCTCGCGGAATATCTTCAGCTCTTGGGTGGGCTTCATTTTTCACTCGAGTCTCCTGTTTCGACTGAGTCTGCAAGGCCTTCATTTCCTTTATGAGTTTTGGTAGGAACGGTACTATGGCGATAACGGCATCCTTCACTCATTCCGGTGTCCACGTGTTGGGCGTTCCGATTGAATGCATGAGTTCCCGCAACCTCCTGCCCTGGGCATCGGCGCTGATTTTTCACTCTCATCCGAACATGTTCCACGTAACGTCGGCAGTTCCGTCGTACACGAGAGCGAGAAGCCCCAGTCCGAGATTGTCGTCGAGCCTCGATTTCATTTTCTCGGAGAATTCGAATTTCTCGGTGGCAGTGCCCGCCTTCTCGAACCTGTATGCAAAGTAGAGATACTCCGGAAACTGCAGGATAGCCTTTCCCGTATCGTAGACGAACTTTCCCACGAGCTCAACCGCCTCGGCGGGCAGTTTGGTTCCAATGGAAATGGAAAGTCACTGAAAAAATTCGGCGGGATTTTTTGAAAACGGGACGTTCTGTAGCCGTAGAGCCTCCTCCTTTGTCAGATTCGCCATCGTGGAAGCATACATCTCGGCGAATGCCTGGGCATACGGCGCTTTCTCATGCCTCGTGCCCATAAGGCTCATCCTCATGGTGGGAGAACCTTCTATTTCCTTGTGGATGCGTAGCATCTCCGATCGAAAATTGTCGATTCATCAGAGCTCGGTAATCATGGCAAGGGCATCGTCGAGGGTCCTGACATAGCGTTCAAGCTCGAAAGCATCCAATCACTTTTCCCTGTCGGTATCGTGTTCCTCGCGATTATAGCGAGCCAGGGTATTGATCTCCCGTCATGAATGAATCGTTTCCTTTGCCTTTAGCGCATGGCTCACCGAATCAAAGAGGAAAGTTCTCAGATCCTCTTCGAGCTTTGCCTTCTGTTCGGGCTTGAGGTTGGGAAGCGCATCGAGCTTTGCCTTGAAATTTGAGAATAGTTTCTGAAGCCGATCGGCGACATCTTTCGAGGATATTTCCGATTGTCATTTTTCGACTACCGAATCGGCCTGTTCGAGATACGATCAAAACTCCCGGCTCATTTTAACTAGACAAGTTATCGAGAAATCCCAGGGCATTGGATTCCTTTTCGTTCCTTTCCTCCAGGACTATGGCTTCGCCAAGCCTTCTGCGTAGGAAAATACTCACTTCCTCCTCGATTTCCCCCGGTTTCAATTCGCTCGTCAATTCAAAAAGCTCGCCCGTAGAAAAATGGGTGAGGATGAACGATGTATCTTGATTCGATGCGGTCGGCTGATACATGTGCCCATAGTATCACATTGCTTTCATATAGGGAAATTCAAGAGAATCGTTTTTCGCGGCTGGTAGAATACATTTAGCCGATTTATTTTAAAAAATGATATTTGCCTTTTTTCGAATCATCCAGAACCATGCTTATGATCTCCTACGTATTGATGGAAAACGTATAATTCCAGCAATCTCCCCCTAACACTCCCATCCCCCGTACCCCAACGCCAACCGGTTCAATTCGCCCCGCACGTGCTTCCAGTTCGGAATCAGGGAATCCATGTGCGCGAGGAACTGCTGGTTGTGGTTCCGCTCCAGCAAATGCACCATTTCGTGGGTAACCACGTATTCGATGCACTCCGCCGACTTCTTGGCAAGCTCGGTGTTGAGCCAGATCCTTTTCGACTCCGTGCTGCAGGTGCCCCAGCGGGTCTTCATGGTCCGGATGCGGAGTTCGGAGGCTTTGACCTTCATCATGGCTTCCAGCTTGGAAACGATCGGCAGGGCGATTTCCCGGAGCCGCTCTCGGTACCATGCTTGGAGAATCTCGTCTTTCTGTTCCCTCGTCGAACCGGGCCGGACGTGGAGTTCCAGGGTACCGTGCTTCAACGATACCGAAGGTACTGCGTCGCGTTCCACGATCTTGAGCAGGTAGCGCTCGCCGAGGAAATAGTGGCTTTCCCGATTGAGATACTGCCTCGGGGATTCCCGTTCCTGGCCGAGGAGCTTGGCTTGCTGCTTGCGGATCCATCCGAGCTTGGAAATACAAAAGAGCCGGACGGTATCCGGATTCATGTCGAAAGGGGCGGACACCGTGACCCGGCCGATGGGCGGATGTACGCTCAGGTGAACGTTCTTGATGTCCTTATAGAGGATTTCGATGGGGAGCCCGTTGAGCTCGATATTTCCGGTCCTAGTATTCATGCTGCCGTTTGACGATTTGGAATATCCGCTCCACTTCCGCGACGTCCCCAAGCACGGCGAATATCGCTCACTTGATTTCGTTCTCCGCCGGAATGTTTCCGCGCCAGTCCGCGCGGCGGTTTTTCATGACGGCACCGTCGACCCGGAGGGCGAGCTCGGCATCGTCCGAAAGGTTGTGGTACAGCGCGAGCTTGCCCGGCGATTTCAGGCGGGGATCCGGCGGAGCGGGGCCGTCGGTCAGCGTCTTCGCGAGTTCCGCGATTTTCCTGAGATATTCCTCGTATTTGATGGCCTGCGTTTTCCGTTCCCGCACGATTTCCGCGAGGAGCTTGGACATGCGGTCGAAATAGGCCGGGTCGATGAGGTGGTCCTTGATGATTTTGACGCGCACGTTGTTCTCGATGGTTTCGGCGACGGCCTCCTGACTGCTTCATATTCCTTTCGGGAGTCCGGCGATCATGGCCATGACGCCGTGGTTGGACATGATTTCCAGAAGCGACATATCGCCGAACGGGCTTATCGCCACGCTCGGGTCGGCTATCACGTAGGTGTCGATGAGGTGCCGCATGTCCGCCTCGTAGGTTTTCATGTCGAGCTTTTCCCCGCTGGCCATTCGGATTTCTTCCCGGAGCTTCAGATACAGGTCGACTTTGAATTGTATATCCCGGATTTCCCGCTCGCCATACCCGGCTTCGGCCATTTCGTCCGCGATGCCGGCATAGGCCCGGATGAGCCCCACGGTTTCCCGGTAGAGCGCCGTCCTGCGCGAGTCCCGGTCCTTGAGGTCCTGCTCGATTTCGGGATTGCCACAAAAATACCGCATGTGCGCGAGGCTGTCCTTTGGCGGGAGTACCGGCTCGCACACGAGCGCGACGGCTTCGAGCGCGGTATCGAGGCGTTCCTTGCCCCGGGCGAGGCGGTCCTGCAATACGATGCCGCTCGTTTCCCCGGTCATGCCTTCCGCGTCCGAAAGCTCGGTGGCGTAGACCTTGTAGGCGTCCCCGAGCCGAGAAAACAGGTCCTTATAGTCGACGATGAAGCCGAAATCCTTGTCCTCCCCGTCGAGCCGGTTCACCCGGCATATCGCCTGGAAGAGCCCGTGATCCTGCATTTGCTTGTCGATATAGAGGTAGCTGCAGGTCGGAGCGTCGAATCCCACTAGGAGTTTGTCCACGACGATGAGGAGCCGCATATTGGCGGGTTCCTTCACGAATTCTTCCTTGGCTCGGTCCTCGTAGGTCTCGGCCTTGGTCTTGTTCGGTTCCGCTACCGTATCCTTGAGGAGATCGGCGTAGATGCCGTAGACGTATTCCTTCTCCGTATCCGTGTTCTCGCCGGTATCCTCCGTGACTATGTCGCGGGTCGCCGGGTTGTACGAGGTGACGATGGCACACTTGCCCGCGAGCGGGGTATACTGGAACAGCGCGAAATAGCGGGCAGCTTCGTGGATGCTCCCCGCCACCAGTATCGCGTTCCCGAAACCGGACGACAACCGCGGTTTGACGCTGAAATCGAAAACGACGTCCTGCACGACCTTTTCCATCCTCGACCGGCCGCTCAGGACTTTTTGCATCGTACCCCAGCGTTTCTTGAGCTCGTGCTTCTGGAAGTCGTTGAGCCCGCGGGTCTTGGTGTCGAACCATTCGTCGACTTTCTCCGGGCTCGTGAGCTTCGTGTCGATGTCCCGGGCCTCGTACACGAGGTCCAGCACCACCCCGTCCTCGACGGCTTCGTTGAACTTGTAGGTGTGGATGTATTCCCCGAACACCTCGTGGCTCGTCTGCTGGTCCTTTTTGAGGAGCGGGGTGCCGGTGAAGCCGATGAATACGGCGTTTTTGAGGATGGCTTTCATCGCCTTATGCATCTTGCCAGACTCGGACCGGTGGCACTCGTCGACGAATACGAAGAGTTCTCCGACGGTCGCGCTCGGCCCGCTCCGGAGTTCTTCGATGTACGCGTCAAAATTGCGAACGCCGCGGACTCCGAACTTGTGGATGAGCGAGCAGAGGAGCCTCGGATCCGGCTGGGCGAGCTGTTCCATGAGATCTCGACCGCTCGTCGTCCGCTTGATGTCAGTCATACCCGATTCCTTGAACACCCGCTCGATCTGCTGGTCGAGCTCCGTGCGGTCGGTAAGCACCACCACCCGGGCGTTCGGGTTGTTTTCGAGAATCCACTTCGCGAGCCATACCATGAAAAGGCTTTTCCCGCTTCCCTGGGTATGCCAAATGATTCCGCCCTGGCGTTTCCGGACGGATTCCTGGGCCTTTTTGATCCCGAGGTACTGGTGCGTCCGGGGAAGCTTCTTGATGCCTCCGTCGAACAGCACGAAATCATGGAGGATGTCGAGGAGACGAGACTTGTCGCACATCTTGAGCAGGTACTTGTCCATTTCGATCCGGCTGTCGTCGTGCTCGTCTTCCTTCCAGCGGAGAAAATACTTCTCGGGCGTACCTATGGTGCCGTAGCGGAGCCCCTCGGTATCGTTGCCCGCGAACACGAACTGGACCGTGGAAAAGAACGGCCCGATGAATTCCGGCCGCTGGTTGACGATGCTCTGGCGGATGCCGTCCCCGATGGATACGGTGCTCCGCTTGAGCTCGATGACCCCGATGGCGATACCGTTGAGGTAGAGGACGACGTCCGGCCGCTTCTCATGGTTTCCCCGGATCGTGACTTCTTCCGCGATAGCGAAACGGTTGTTCTCGGGATGTTTCCAGTCTATGAAATGGACCTGCTCGGTAGGAATGCCGGGGCTTTGGACGACCCCGACGCCGTAGCGGAGCAGGCCGTACACGTTCCGGTTGTTCGCGTAGGCGGATTCGGAATAGTTGTCCGCCGCGTCCCGGAGGGCCTTGACGGCGCGGACGATGAGCGCTTCGGCGTATCCCCGGCCGGAGAGGTATTTACGTAGCTCTGATTCTTCGATATTGGAGTTGGATTCGCGTTCTGCCCAGTTGCCGAGGTAGGCGTAGTTGAGTTCGTCGCGAAACAGCGATACGATGCGGTTTTGGGTGGCGCGTTCGATCTGTCCGATGGGTTGGGTGGTCATGGGGTACTTGCGGATAATGGTAGGGCTACTTAGCATTCATGGTAGTACATATGCAGGCGCATTCAAGTTTTTTCTGCGAGTCGAAACGGCGGTACTTATCAGCACGGCGATAGGCTACTTGCAGGGAAGCCGGATATTGCCGGTCAGAAGCTGTTGCATCATGCCGAGTTTGAGTTGGGCGTATTTGTCGCGTTCGGACTGGAGGGTAGAGATTTCGAGGTCCATGTCGGAGAGGGCGGTGGCGATGGCGGATTGTTCGGGTTCATTTGGTGGTATATTCAACTCAATTGATTTTACTATATCTCAACTTAGATTTGGCTGACCACCTTGAGTATAAGTTTTAATAATCCAGTCTTTTTTATAAGAAAGCAGATAGTAAAAATAAATTGAATTTTCAAATTTTGGAAGTATTGCAAGTACTGCTTGATTTATTGCTCATTCAATTTTTGTAAAACCAACTACACCGGCAGTAGCTCAATAAAGGGCTAATAATAATGTTCCAGATTTTACTATTTTAGCAGATGAATTGTCTAATCCAACTTGCGTAATACGTCCATTTACAGAGCAGATAATACCCTTGTTTAAATCACTTGATGTAATCCATGAAATGTCACCTCAATAATAGGAAGAATTCGAAGTCAAAGGTGTTCCTCAGGAAAATGTATTGCAAACCTCCCCCAACTTCCTCACCTCCCATTCTCCGTCAAACCCCGGCAACCGTTTCTTACCGGTGAGGAGCTGTTGCATGGTGCCGTGTTTGACGGCTTTCTTTTTGGCGATGAGGGCGTCGAGGCGTTCGATGAGGGCGTCGGTGTCGGAGAGGATGGTGGCGATGGCGGATTGTTCGGATTTGGAAAGAGGTAAAGCAATTAATAACTTTTTTAAAGCTTCTTGATTAATGTTCGTGTTTGCACTCACTGTACTGCTCCCAATTAATTTTTTTCTAAACACTTCATTATGAAAACAGTG
>CAIVSN010000136.1 GCA_903908595.1 uncultured bacterium | reverse complement strand
GCTCGCAGGCCAGGTGAACGTATTTTTCGTTTTCCTCGGTCCAGACCGCGCCGGACAAGCTCGGAAAACGAAAAATACGTTCACCTGGCCTGCTCGCGGGAAGCAAGATGAAACAAATGAATTTGGTATTACACCCCTTCCCAAAGCCCGAACCTTTTCAAGAGGAATTCCCGGTTCTCGTTGGTTCCAATTTCTTCCATTTCCTCGAATCCTTTCAAAGCTTCGAATATTCTTTCCGCGGTGTTGGCGCGGAGCAGTTCGCATACCGCCCGAAACTCAACAATGCGCTCCGGGGGCATTTCCGGATTCCATGTCGAAGCCATGGATTCGTTTCCCAGATAATCATTGAGCATGGATTTTACTTCGTCACCGTATGTGCCGACCTCATCCAACTTCTCGGCGACGCCTGGGCCGTAGAGTTCGTCGAGCCTTGCTTTGCTTGCCATATATACCGGTTTCGAAGCCGGAACGTGAGAATTTTTCATGTTTTTGACTTTATCCAATTGTAATCCGTAGTCAAAAATAAAACTCCACGAAGAACGGCGATTTTTTGCGCTCTGGTTTCGAATGTGCTACGATGGAAGAAATTGCTCCGAATTCCCCCGGCAACCCAACGCGAGCATCGGAAAATCCGAGCGTAACCCCACATTCTCATGGCCTGAATTCTCGATCTCCTCTCCGAACACTGATCCATCGAGTCGATACCCGAAAGCGACCTGCAATCCGCCGGGCTCGTGCGCGTTTGCCAAAATGGCGTTTTCCGAATCCTCTCCCAATCCCAACTCCAAAAAGAGGAAGCGGCCAAAACCTCCCCGCCGTTCGACACGATTTCGCTTTCGTTCGGCAAGGGTGGCATCCACCTGGTCCGCAGCGTAGATCTGGTTCGGAAAACCCACAAATCCTATTCGGATTTCCAAGCGAATTTTTCCGATGGCGCCGGCGGCATGACGGATGGCATTTTCGACGATACGCAGAAAAAATTCTTCAGTGGGAATGCTTCGCTGAAGAATTATTTCCTTTCCGTGGAGACGGGTGGAGAATCGTTTCCGGATTATTTCCAAGGCGCGTTCCGATCGTATTTGCTCGGAACCCTTCCCGAGGGATACTATTCCTTGGAATATTTCCAGAGGGATCCTACCGAATGGTTCGATTCGATACAGGAACGACTGGATGAAACCTATGGGGTATTCCTACGGCTCCGCGCGAACCTGAACGATACCGACCGTTTCGCCCAGTGAATCGACCAGTGCCTGAACGCAAAAATTCCCCCGGGGGAATTCGACGAAATCATGAGGCATTCCGACGATGTCGGACTCCTCCCCGGCGATTCGTGAACCCTGACCTGGCTCGGGTATTTTTTCAAAGCGGTCGAAAACTTCTTGGACGAGGAATGACTGCAAGAGGTCGCGAAACGGATACGGAACGTGAAAACGAGGTCCGAACTCCGCTCCGAATTGGAGAATTCCGTGAATCTCCTGCCCGCTTTCGCCGAGCTGCAATCGCTGAAAGCGCGTATGAAAACCACCCGGGACATTGCCGAGAAGAAACTATTGAGCCAAGAGCTCGGCACCGTAAAAACCCGTTTCGAACAACAGAAAAAGATCCTCATTTCCCTGGGAGATCTCGCTTCTTTCGAGCATATGATCGCCCGCCAAACGAAAGGGCTTTCCGATTCGTTCGGATCGTTTTTCCAGACGGGGAAGGGGAGTGAAACGCGCGAAACCGTACGCCTGATCGGAACGCCCGACGCCGAGCTCGACCGCGATCCGGGGTTGGTAAGCGGCGATTGTACCGTTGGGAAGCCCCTGCCGTTCGGCAGGATGAAATGACTTTCCAACGTCAAGGCATTCTCCGAATCCGGAGCGCATATCGGCAATATCTACCTGTACGAGACGGAGGCCGCGATCGGGAAAATTTGGCACCTCGATGCCATCCAGATACCGAAACATTATGACTGGGATGACGCCGTAGCCGAACTGTTCGCCCAATTGTGAGCTGCCGCGAAACGGAAGGGGATTTCCAAAATCATCGTCAGCGACGACCCAACGCACATTTCCAATTACGGCTATATCGGCGAAGCGGTAATGAAATACCACGAAGGTATCGGCGGAACCGTAATTTCCGGATGAATCCTCAAAGAGCACCAATTCGACGAAGATCGGTATTCCCAATTGCAATCGGTTCACGACAGCCGGTATCTGGTGGTGTGGAACACCGGAGCTACTCCTGTTTCTCCACGATAACTTCCCCCTGGACCTTGTCCAAAAACAGTATCCCGTCCAAATGATCGATCTCGTGCTGCACCACCCTCGCGTTGAACCCGTTCAGTTCCAGCTTCTTGAGCAAGAACCGCTCGTTTCGGAATTCTATCCGTATCGAATCGTTTCGGAGCACGTTCCCATACTGTTCGGGACAGCTGAAACACCCTTCCTCGTCGAGCGAGCAGGATTCCGATTTCCACGTGATGACGGGATTGATCATGAGCAGGGTCTTGTCCACGTGCAATTCCTCATTTTCTTCCACGTAGTGGTTGACAACGATCATCCGTTTGTTCAAACCTACTTGCGGCGCGGCCAAACCGGCCCCGTTGGACTTGGATTTGAGCCATTTCAGCATTTCTTTTCCGGTCGGCAAAACGTCTTTGAGCTGGACTTGGAGCACTTCGGCAGAGGTCGCACGGAGGATCGCGTTATCCTCTCCCGTCTGGATTGTTATTTTCATACTTTGATTTTATCCGCATTTCGTTAAAATCAATTCCGTATGTTCCATTTTCTCAAAAACGCTATCGGACTCGATAGCTCCATCCGCGTATTTTACCACTATATCCGGGGCGTTCTCGCGAACCTGTACTACCGCGATCCCTCGCGGAACATGATCGTCATCGGGGTGACCGGTTCCAAGGGCAAGTCCACGACCTGCAATATCATCGCCCGGGGCCTCGAAGCGGCGGGCAAGGATTTTTGCATGTTTTCCACCCTCAATATCGCCGTAGGCGGCCAGTGGAAGAAAAATTCCCACAAAATGACCAGTCCGGATCCGTTCGTCATTAACAAGTTCCTCTCGGAAGCGCGGGCTGCCGGAGCCGAATACGCGGTCATCGAAGTGTCCAGCCATGCGCTGTTTTATCACCGGGTGCACGGCATCGACTTCGACGTGGCGGTTTTTACCAACCTGTCCCAGGACCATCTCGACCTCCATGGCACGATGCAAAAATATGCCGAGACGAAACTCCGGCTCTTTACCGGGCTTTCCTACGCTCGGCGGAAGAAGTGAGTCCGGAAAGTCGGGGTTGTCAACATCGACGATCCGCATTCCGACATGTTCCTGCAATCCACCGTGGATTCCCTTATCACGTTCGGCAATTCCGCCAATGCCCAAATCCGGGCCCTGGATATCGAGACTTCCGACCGCGGTTCGGTATTCAAGGTCAAAATGCCGTCAGCGTCGTATCAGGTCCATACCCAGCTCCTCGGCAAGTTCAACGTGAGCAACATCCTCGCGGCCATCGGCGTGCTCCATTCCCAAAGGATCGACACCAAGTTCATCCAGGAATCCGTGGAAGCGATCGTCGGGGTGGAAGGGAGGATGCAGATGGTCCCGACCCCGCTTCCGGGTACCGTGTACGTGGACTACGCCCATACCGAAGAATCCCTCAAGCAGGTGCTCTCCACGCTCAAGGAGCTCCATCCGGAGTCGAAGATTATCACGATTTTCTGAGCTACCGGCGACCGAGACCGCGACAAACGGCCCAAGATGGGGGCCGTCGTTCATAAGTACAGCGACGTTATTTTCCTTACCGAGGACGACAATTACAGCGAGGATCAGTTCCGTATCATGACCGAGGTTTCCCGGGGAATTCCCCGCAAGGAAGGCAAGGATTTCTGGATCGTGTTCCACCGGGAAGACGCTATCCGGGCCGCGCTCCTCATGGCGCAAAAACACGATATCATCCTGTTGGCCGGCAAGGGCGCCGAGGAAGTCATCGTCCGGAATTCCGGCGTCGAAGCCTGGTCGGACGTCCAGATGGTGCTCAAGGTCTCCCGCGAAATCGAACAAAACCGCATAGCCTAGGGGGGAATCCTCGCTAAAACGCGAACTCCTTGTCGAATTCTGCGTTCCTCGCTCAATGTACCTGCCGGTACACCTCGCTACGGTACTCGAATTCAACTTCGGATTTCATCGTTTTAGCGAGGATTCCCGTGAGTTTCGGATGTTTCGGCGCGGGACCCCTCGCCATTTTTTCCGCTCCTCGCTCGACGTACTTGCCAGTACGCCTCGCTACGGTGCTCAAAATTGGCTTCGGATTTCATCGTTTTAACGAAGTTTTTCGGGATTTTCGGGTGTTACGGTTCCGGAATTGGAAAATCCTATGTCAGATATTCTCCAGCCCCTATTTCCAGGAAGGTTTACGGGAAAGTTCTTTCAGCATCCGGTGGATAGGATGTTTCCTCTTGTGCACAAAATGTATGGCATAACGGATAAATCTGGGGACTAAATTTCCCCCCATTCCGATTTGCTTTTCCCAGGAAACCCTCCTACACTGTGCCCCGAATCATATCCCCTCATTCCCCCGCACATGAAACCGATATCCTCGCCGCTTCGGCAGTCCCTGATCGCTTTCGGCGTTTTCGCCGCCACGGCACTCCTCTCGTTCTGAGCTTCCGGCGACGGATCGGCGCTCAAGGCCACCCCGTACCCCGCGAGGAACCCGACGAGCGACGCGCTCCTGTCGAGCCTCACCGGCGGCAAGGGCGCGGGCCTGCTCGACGGCCTCGTCGCCAAGGTGAAAGCCAAGGCCGTCGCCAAGGCCGGCACCCCGGCGAACGCATCCCTCTACCTCGCCCACGTCGACGACTACCTCGCGAAGGTGGACAAGCTCGACGACGCCACGAGGGCGCAGTTCGGGACGGACTACGCGTTCATCTTCCAGTACCTCTACCCGAGGGTCCAAGAGCTCCGGGGCTCCGGCACCGTTTCCCCGATCGACCTCATCAACCAGCTCACCGCGCTGAACGAAGCCGGAGGGACGACCGGGGCGTCGACCGGTACGGCGCCCTCGGCTTCCGAGACCGCCGTGAATTCCGCCTTCCGGGAAGTCCTCCTCCGGGATCCGGATAGCGGGGGACTGATGTACTGGAAAAACCAGGTTGACAACGGCACTTTCAATGCCAGCACCCTCCCCCTCGGGATGGCCTGCGCGGCGAAAGACGCGGCCGGATCCGAAGGGGCGAGCGCCAAAGCCTGGCTCGCGAAGACGGGAAAGGGCTGCGGGGCGGCCGCCACAGGAACCGCCACCGGAACCGGGACGGCGGTTACGAACGCGGAAGCCCTCGTGAACGCCGCCTATCTGGATATCTTCGCCCGCACCCCGGACGCCGCGGAGCTGAGGTACGGCCAGGAAATCCCTTATTGGAAGCTCCAACTGGAATCCGGGGCACTGAAAGCGGACGATCTCCCCCGGGCAATGGCCTGCGCCGGCACAAAAATGCCAGCCAGATGGTCAACTACCGACTCGCTTGGAACCGCTATAGAAGCGGCCAAATCCCAAGCGGATAACGATATGGCAAAAGCATGGCTCAACGAGAAGAAATTGGTCACGCAGGACTGCAATGCCCTTATGGCCATCCTCGTGCACGCGGCCTACAGGGAAACCATCAACTGGGCCCCCCCTCAATATCAGATAGAATTACTCCGAGTCGACCTCGATATGCACAAGCCTTTCTTCTATCCTTGCGCAGTAGCTAGAAAAGTGAGCATTATCGGAATTGGCTCAATTTGATGATCATCGGATGCCGAACGTGCCAAAGCCTGGCTTGAAAAGAATGGGAACAAGAGCAACTGTGTCTATATAGCCCCTCCGGCTCCTCAACCGCAGCCAACCGGTGGAGGCACTTCGTTCGGACCCAATTAGCCGTGTGCGTCATACGGCAAAAGCCTGCAGTATGACCATTGCATCTTCCCACGAAACCCCGTTAAAACGATGAAATCCGAAGTTGAATTCGAGTACCGTAGCGAGGTGTACCGATAGGTACACCCGCAAGGAACGCAGAATTCAACAAGGAGTTCGCGTTTTAACGGGGTTTCGTCGACATGAGATCCGTGCTGTTCACATAGATCGTCCCCTCGTACGGGATGCCGTCGATAAAGAGCCGGATATACCTCGAGCCCTCGGGTCCGCGGTTGGTTACGGCGATCGTTACGGGATCGCGCTCCACGCCCCGCATTTGGCTCGCGAAGCTTTTCGAGCTCATCGCGTCGGCCCGCAAGCCTCACAAATTCACCCGGTCTTCACCGCCGAGGATGGATCCGCAAATCATGAGTAAGGCAATGTAGCCTACGACGCTTGTTCCGTTCATAATCGCATTTAGCCACATCCCAAAATGGATGTCAAAGAATTCAACACGAAAATTGTATAAATCGGCGAATCCGATATAGTATGGCCCATGGATTTTTTCCTTTCCCCGGCTTTTGTCCGGTACGAACTGTATGTCATATGGTTCTGCCTGTGTTTTATCGGAGTGTACGGCGCCTACGAAATTGGCTCTTGGCTCCGGAATTTTTCGAATCTCCTCTATCCGAAATCCCGGATCGTCTCGGGCCATATCCATATCGAAACCGCCAAGGCGTCGAACAAAGCGTCGACCGATATGGTGGAGCCAATCGTGGAACCGGATTTCCAGGCGGTGGACGATTCGGTCCCGAACGTCCTGACTCCGGAGCGCCGGGCCGAGATTTCCGAGCTGGGCAAGCTCGTCCGCACCAAAATCGCCCGCGGCGACCTTTCCGAAGCGAGATCCAAGATCATCGAGGGACTCGCCATCGACAAGTGGAACAAAGAACTCAACTCGCTCCTCGCTTCCCTCTACGAACGCGACAACGAGTACCGCAAGGCGGAACTTATCTACAAGGACCTCATTTTGGTGCACGATACGGATCCGGAAATCTACATGAAGCTCGGATTTTCCCTTTCCATCCAGGGCAAATTCGAAATCGCGTACGAAATCTACAAGAAGCTCCTGGACCTTTCGGATTCCCATATCGAGGCGGCCGAAATGCTCGCGAACATCGCCCACGAACTCGGGCGGCACGACAAGGCGATCGAATATTCCAAGCTGTTTCTCAAGTCGTACCCGAGAAACGTCGACATGCTCACGGTTCTTTCCGCCAGCCTCATCGCGAATGGACAGAAGGAAGAGGCACTGGATACGCTCGCCAAACTCAAAAATCTCGACCCGTACAATCCCCGCGTCCGCGAAATGAAAGAAAAACTCGAACTCGAACTCGAGCTCAGCCGCAAATTCGAAGCGGGCGTGAAAGAAAATCCCGATGTTTCCGAAAAGTAAACAAAACGTGCCAAAATCCATTCGCTCAGAAAGCCACGCGGGCACTAGCCAAAATCCCGGAGCTTCCTCGAATAGTCCAGTTTTCGCCCTAAGCCGTATTTTTTAAAAATTCCAAATCCCCCCGCTTATGATTCCCAAAATTCCCCCGCACTCCATTGAGGCGGAGCAGGGCGTGCTCGGTTCCATCCTGTTGGACAAGGACGGGATACTCCAGGTTTCCTCGCTCATCGTCGCCGAGGATTTTTACGACGGGAAAAACGCGAGCATTTACGCGGTCATGCTCGAACTGTTCCTCAAGAACCGGCCCATCGACATCCTGACGGTCCGGGAAATGCTCGACGACCGGAAAAAGCTCGAAGAAATCGGGGGCAACCAGTATCTGATCGGGCTCACGAATTCGATATTCATGAGCGCGAACATTTTCCAGTACGGGCAGATCATCAAGACGAAATCCGTACTCCGGCGGCTCATCAAGGCCGGGAACGAAATCCTGCTCTACGGCTACGACGAGGAGACCGAAATCAAACGGCTCCTCGAAAAATCCGAGCAGGCGCTTTTTTCCGTGACCCAGACGTTCATTCAGAACAAGCTGATCCACATCAAGGACATCATCAACCTGCGGTACGAGGAATTCGCCGAAATCCACGCGAATCCCGAACATGCCAAACTGGGATCGGTCGCTTCCGGATTTGACAATATCGACGGGAAGGTCGGCGGTTTCAAGCCGGGGGACATGATCATCGTCGCGGCCCGGCCGTCGATGGGGAAGACCGCGCTGATGCTCAATATCGCCCAGAGCGTCGCGGAACAGGGTAAGAACGTCGCGGTATTCTCGCTCGAAATGAGCAAGGAACAATTGACGGACCGGCTGATTTGTTCCTCTATGGGCATCGACAGCTGGAAGCTCCAGAAGGGGCTTCTCGAAGACGAGGAATTCGCCCGAATGGGAGACGCGCTTGAAAAACTCTCCCGGGCGAACATCTACATCGACGATTCCCCGATGGGCAACCTCCTCGAAATCAAATCCAAGGCCCGCCGGCTCAAAATAGAGTCCGGGATCGACCTGGTCGTCATCGACTACCTCCAGCTCATGTCCGGGGGCAACCCGATGAACCGCGTCCAGGAAATTTCGGATATTTCCCGTGGGATCAAGGCTTTGGCTCGCGAACTCCAGGTCCCCATCGTCATCGGATCGCAATTGTCGCGGGCCGTCGAGTCCCGCACGACCAAGGAACCCATCCTTTCCGACCTCCGGGAATCCGGGTCGATCGAGCAGGATGCCGACGTGGTAATGATGATCTACCGTGAGGACTACTACGACGAGTTTACGGAAAACAAGGGCGTCACGAATATTTTTATCCGCAAGAACCGCAACGGGCCGGTCGGCCAGGCGAATCTCAAATTCGAAAAGAAATTCCAAAAATTCTACGATATCGTCACGAATCAGGAATACCAGGGGGAGTATTAGGGAGACCCCGGCAAAACGCGAACTCCTTGTCAATTTTTCCGCTCCTCGTTCGACGTATACCCAATGGGTATACTTGCCAGTACGCCTCACTATGGTGCTCGAAATTGACTTCGGATTTCATCATTTTTCCGGGGTCTCGGGACTATGTTCTCATGGCGAAGTCCCGTGGACTTCCTTGGATCGTCTATTTCGAAGCCGGTTCCGGTTCCGCGTCTCATCCGCGGATTTTTCACGTAAGTATGCTGTGGATTCTGGGCGCTATGCTTTCCAATTCCGCGAACCCGTCGGTTTTTTCTTCCGCGAGGATGCATTTCACAAGATAGGCGTCGCCCCTGCCCAAGCGGGAAACGATGTTTTCTATCTTATCGGAAACCGGGGAAATGCCCCCGTTCATGACGAGCTCCTGAATGCCTTTTACAGCCGCGTCAACGGGATCCTCACCGATTTTTCGTATCAAGAAATTTTTCATGCCCGCAGTCGTTAAACGGTAATTTTTCTACAATCTAAAGAAAAATTGTAACTATCAACCCCCGGGTTTTGGCTTCAAACAAGGCAACCGACAGGATCCCGTAAAAAAATGCCCCGGGCCGTCAGGCCGGGGCATTTTTTTACGGGATTAAAACCCCGGGGACAGTACCTCGCCTTCGAATATGC
>CAIVSN010000135.1 GCA_903908595.1 uncultured bacterium | reverse complement strand
TTCGAAATTGGCAAGAAAATTCGAAAAAACGCCAATCTCGCGAAAGAAGGGCGTTTCCGTAGGGCGAGCGGGAATTACGAAGCGATGTCAAGCGGAAATTTTATCCGGGACGAAAACCGGGAAACCAATTCCCGTTGGGTAGAATCAGAACTGCTCCTGCTTGAAAAAGTCCGTAACGTACTGCTCGAATCAATCCGGGGTCAGTTCGTTTATGAAGTCCGCGATGATTTTGGCATCCTCGTAGGAGCCGCCGAGATGCTTTTGCATTTCGAGGAATTTTTCTTTTCTCATGGAGATATGAAAGCATACTTGTCGAGACAAACACCAGAAATTGATCCATGAAACTAAGCCTAAAACAAAAACATTCCCGATATACGAGAATGCCTTGAATGAATCTTTTGGTAACGCTACGGAGAATTGAACTCCGGTTTACGGGATGAAAACCCGTTATCCTAACCACTAGATGATAGCGTCTAACGTGGAGTGTATATCTTAATAAAAATGGTCGGAGACGTGGGACTCGAACCCACAACCCCGTGCTCCCAAAGCACGTGCGCTAGCCAATTGCGCCAGTCTCCGACATAACTTCATGATATCCTCATCCTTCGAAATCATCCAATGGTGGGTGCACGTGGAGTTGAACCACGGACCTCGTCCTTATCAGAGACGCGCTCTAACCAACTGAGCTATGCACCCATAAACAAAGAATTCCAACGGGAGTTGGCATTCTTTTCTGAGAATTTCTGTGAAGGTATCCTCGAGTAAGAATGGAGCGGGCGAAGGGACTCGAACCCTTAACAGTCTGCTTGGAAGGCAGGGACTCTAGCCATTGAGCTACGCCCGCGTATCGTCTTGCGTTCGGGTTTCCCCGATGCGCCACAGCATCATATAAAAACTGGCCCAACTGTCAAAATTATTATTGAGATTTTTCAGTTTTTTCCGGGAAATTCCGGATAATGTCGCGGACGAATACCACGACCGACTCCTTTTTGAGCCAGGTTTCACGGTCGAGCTCGACGACGAAGGCGATATTTTTCTCCCGCCGATCCAGTTCCCGCATCAGCGGGCCGAGCCCGAACGCGACGATCTTGATGCCTTGCGGGGCTTCGAATCTCACGTGGCTCTCCCCGCTTCCCATATACTCCCAACCCGGCAATTCGTCCAAGCGGAGGATGAAGAGCGGCTTGCGGAAGCCCATGCCGAACGGTCAGACGGATTCGAGTTCCCGGACGAACTTCAAGTCCAGGGTTCGAAGCGTAATGATGCCGTCCGCCTGCTGTACCTTGTCTCACTTGCCGGAGTTCCGCCCGAGGACCTGTTCCGCGTCGGCCGTGATGCGTTTCCGGAATTCCGGGAAACGCGATTCGAGCACGGTGAATCCCGCCGCCTGCGCGTGTCCGCCGAACGCGACGAAGCAGTCGGCCATCCGGTCGAGCGCCTGGGTGATGTGGTATTCCCCCGGGGATCTCGCGCTTCCCATGTATTTGCCTTCGTGTCGCACGCAGGCAATGGCCGGCTTGCCGAAGTGTTCCGCGAGCCGGCCGGCCACGAGTCCCATGATGCCGTGGTGGATTTCGTCGGATACGAAAAATATCGGCGTCGGGAGCGGATCGACCGTGTCCAGGGCGAGCTGGAGAAAATGCTGGGTACTGCCCTTCCGTTCCTCGTTGAGCGCTTCGATTTCCGTGAGGAGGGCATCGACCTGGATTTCGGAGCAGATGAGCGACTTGAGCGCGATTTCCGCGCTGGAAATCCGGCCGGCGGCATTGATGCGGGGCCCGATGTGGAACCCTATCACGTCGGCGCTCGCGAGCGACTTCCCGACGATGAGTTTGCGCAGGCCGGGAGACCTCGAATACGGCATCTGCTTGAGGCCGAGCTTCACGATCGTTCGGTTCTCGCCGGTGAGCGGCATCATGTCGGCCACCGTCCCGAGCGACGCGAAGTCGATGAAGGAAGTCAGGATTTCCCGGTACTTCGGCGTATCGCCGTAGATACGGAGCGCGACTGCCGAGAGGAGCTTGAACGCCGTGCCGGAACCGGAAAGCCCGTGGAACGGGTACGGGGTATCCCGCAGCTTCGGCGTGATGAGCGCGACGGCTTCTTCGGGGACGAATTCCGGTACGGCGTGGTGGTCGGTGATGATGACGTCGATCCCGAGCGACTTCGCGTGCCGGATCGCGGCGATGTCGCGGGTCCCGCAGTCCACGGAAATCACGAGCTTCACCTGCTTTTCGGCCAACTCGTCGAAGAAATACGGCTTCATCCCGTACCCGTCCGTCACCCGGTGCGGGATGCGGTACGACACGGGAATCCCGAGCATGAGAAAAAACCTGAGCAGCAGCGCCGTAGAGCTCACCCCGTCCACGTCGTAATCCCCGAAAATCACCACCCGCTCTTTGTTATCGCGCGCCAGGAGCACCCGCGCGACGGCCTCTTCCATCTGCGGAAACAGGAACGGATCATGGAGGTCGTCGAGGGTCGGGTTCCAAAAAACCCGGCTGTCGAGCAGATCGGCATATCCCCGGCGATCGAGGAGGATGCGCCTCATTTCGGCGATATCGCGGATTTCTACCAGTCCTTTGGTTTCCAGGTTCTGTTTTTGCAAGGTTCGCATCGTTTCGGGTTAAGCGCTAAACTCTACTCTATCAAAAAATTCTCCCGCGTCGAATCGGACTGGGAGAAAAATTCAAGAAAAATACATTTGCCATCTACGAATTGATATTGTCCTTGATATACTTCGGATTGTTCGCGTACTTCAACCCCTCGTCGATAGTAATCTCCCCCTCGTGGATGAAGTCGATGATGTCCTGCTCGATCACCTGCATCCCCTCCCGCTTGCTGGTCTGCATGACCGAAGGGATCTGGTGGAGCTGGTTTTCCCGGATGAGATTGGAGACCGCCGTATTTTTCGTAAGGATTTCTTTGGCGCACCGCATCCCGGATCCGTCGGACTTCTTGAGGAGCCGTTGCGAAAATACCCCGATGAGCGTGTCCGCGAGCTGGAGCCGGATCTGGTTCTGCTGCTCCCCCGGGAACGCGTCGATGATACGGGAAACCGTCTGGTACGCGCTCCGCGTATGGAGGGTAGAAAATACCAAGTGGCCGGTTTCCGCGAGCTTGAGCGCCATTTCGATTTCTTCCGTGTTCCGCATTTCCCCGAAGAGGATGACCTGGGGATTTTGCCGCATGGCCCCGATGAGGGCGGTCCCGTAGTCCGGGACGTCCCGCCCGATTTCCTTCTGTTCGACGATGGATTTCTTGTGCTTGTGCACGTATTCTATCGGATCCTCGATCGTGATGATGTGCTTCGCCTGGGTGGAATTGATTTCGTTGATCATCGCGGCAAGCGTCGTGGACTTACCGGAACCGGTCGGCCCGGTAACGAGCACCAGCCCCTGCCCTACCCGGGTGATTTCCTCGTAGATGAACGGGAGCTTGAGGTCCTGAAGCGACGGGATCGTCTGGGACAACAGCCGCAGGACGGTCATGTAATACCCCATTTGGAACGAGACGTTCCCCCGGAACCGGAACTCCTGGAACTCGAAGGAAAAGTCCAGGTTTTTCGTCCGAATCAGCTGTTCGTGCTGGGGATTGGTAATCAGCGACTGGGCGAAATACTTCGCGAACTCGGGGGTGATCAGGTCCATGTCCTCGTTGATCATCACGAGTTCCCCGGAAATCTTGATGGCCGGGTACGTTCCGACCGTATAGTACAGGTCGGAACCCTTGTTGTCGCCGATAACCCCCAGGAGGGCGTCCCGCATCGGATAGTCGGGAATCAGGGAATTGTCCATCATAAAAAGAAAAAATTAGAGCTTGCTGGCGACCTTGCCGAGGTTGAAGAACGGCAACATGATAGAGAGTACTATAACTCCCACGATAAATCCAACGAAAACGATGATCAACGGCTCCAAAGCGGTCATGATGTTCGAAATGAACCGCCGAAGCTCCTTCTGGTAGTTCTGTCCGACCTTGAAAATACTGACGCCGAGCGTTCCCGTTTCTTCCCCGACGTTGATCATGTGGACCAGGTCTTCCGGGAAGAAATCGTTCTTGAACTGGGACGTGTCCTTGCGGTTTTCCATCGAAAGCCCCATCGCCACGGACATCTTGATTCCGGTTTCCACTTCGTTCTTGATGCGGATGATGTCCTTCTTGAAGTGGATGTTCGGCACGACGTTCGCCGTGGTTTCGAGGGCTTCGAGCATCAGCACCCCCGAATCGAGGAGCAAGTGGAGCGCGTTGATGAACAGGATGATGTTCATCTGCCGGCTGATGAACCCGAAAACCGGGATTCTCAAAGCGATACGCCCAAGCACGACTTGACCGACATACGTACGGCTTGCTATCATGTATGAGACAACGATCACGACGAGTCCAACGAGCAGCAATATCCAGTTATGGATGAGAAAATCCGACATGTTCATCATAAATTTCGTCAGGCCCGGCACCTCTACTCCCGACTTCGCGAACGAACCCGTGATTTTCGGGAGGATGAACGTCAGCATGAACACGACCATACACATCGACAGGCTCAGCAATATGGCCGGATAGATCATCGCGCCCCGGATTTTTCCCTTGATTTCGATATTCTCCAGCAGCGTGGCTTCGAGCTCGGTGATAACCCTCGGCAGGGTACCCGTCTTCTCCCCGACTTCGATAAGCGCGATGATAAGCGGGTCGAAGTACTTGGAATGCTGCCGGAGCGTATCGGAAATCGATAGCCCGTTTTCGAGGTTGAGGCGGATATCCCCGACCACCTTCTGGAGCTTCGGGTTCTTGACCTGCTTGTGCACGATGGAAAACGCGGTCTTGAGGTCGATACCGGAATTGAGGAAGTTCGCGAGCTTGTTGATGAACTGCCAGATTTCCTTCGGACTTATCCCGCCGATGACGATGACCATCGGAGCCTTCTTGATCGCGGTCTTCGGCCTCCTCCTCTGGGCGCCCTTCTTCGACATTTCCAGAAGCTCGACGAAACGGGTGTTGTCGAAACTCCCGTCGTCTTTGATGAATCGCTGTCGTTTTTTGAATCAGAACATATTAGATATTTCCGTTTTTATAGATGACGTCGTATACCTCGCGTATGACCACGGCGTATTCTCCCTTGTCGTAGAGTTCCTTGAGCATCTCGTATTTCCGTTCCAGCCGGTCTTCGAGCTTCATGCTCTTGACCTTGTCTTCGTTCTTGATGATCTTTTTCAGGTAGAAATCCATCTTGTCGTCAATGAAGCCGTTCTTGTAGCAATAGGTGATTTCCTGCTTGAGTCGGGCCAGTTCCCCTATCTTATAGAGCTGTTCCATGTTTATGAGCCGCAATTGGAGTTCCTGCCGGTGTTTCCCCTTGCGGATTTCTTCTTGGATTTCCGCGCGGGTCTTGCCGTGCAGGTCGATCTTGATGGTCCTCTGGCTGTTGTCGAGCTCCACGAGGAGCGCGTCGAGTTCGGATTTGTTCGTAATGACGTCGAGACTGGAATTCCGTTTGAATATGAATATGGAAACGTCGTCCAAAAACACGCCGTTTCCCATGAATTCCTGAACGTCCTGCATAATGGATTCGTAGAGCCTCGCGGGAGAACCGCTGGACTTTTTGATCCCGCTATGTACGCTGGAACTGAGCCGTTCGAATCCGTAGAGCTCGTTTCGGGGATTTCTCGCCTCGAGTATTCCGTCGGTGTAGCCCACGAATATGTCGTTGTCTTCCATGGGAAGTTCGCGGAGCTTTATGGAACCCACGTTGACGAGCCGGCGAACGCCCGTGGCCAATCCGCCCGGGATGATTTTTTCTATCGCCCCGGTCTTGTGATGGTGGAAAATCATGGGGTCGTGCCCGGCCCCGATATACCGGAGCTTCCCGCCCATGCTCTCGTGCTCGAAAAAAACCGCGGTTACGAAAACCTTCCCCTTGAGGGATTCTTTCAGCTTGTTGTTGACCTCGAAAAAGAGGTCCGTGATGCTCTTGATTTTCTTCGCCTGCTCGAAGAAAATCTTGGTCATCATCGATACGGTAAGCCCGGCCTGGACCCCATGCCCCGTTGCGTCCCCAAAATAAAAAATAGTTTTGGTACCGTCTTTATAGGTACCAAACGTGTCTCCGACGATCTTGTCTTTCCCGATGATTTTTCCGAAAAATTCATACCCGTCTATTTTGAAATTTCCTATGTCTTTCGTCAGTCCGCTTTCCATGATGGTCATGATTTCCTCCGAATTCTCCTCGTTGTTGACCTTGCTGATGGAGCCGCTTCTCAGGAGGAGCTGTTCGATGTTCCGGAGCGATTTCTGGCGCTTGAGGTATTCGTTGCGTTCCTTGTTCTTGTCGGCTATGCCGGCATAGGCGATTTTGATTCGGTCGATCCACTTGAATGACTTCTTCTCGCCGTCGTCCTCCGCATCTTCCTTTTTCTTCATGGTTACGCCGACTTCGCGGAGGAATTTTTCCCGCTTCTTCTCGTCTTCGAGCCGGTGATCTTCTTTGGTTTTGGACTTGCCGTAGAGGCTTTGGGTCTTGTTCAGGATGTCGATGGCCTCTTTGGAGTCGTGATGGGTCGAAAGCAGCTTCTTGGCCAGATGGTACGCCTGGGTGATTTCGTTCTTCTTGATGTGGGCCCGGATGACGGTAACTTCCTGGTGGATTTCGCCGCGGACGCGATCCTGTTCGAGCCGCGCGTGCTGCTTGGACTTCTGCTCCTCGCAAATGGTAATGAGCTTGCGGAGTTTCTCTTCCCATTCGTGGAGGCTCTGGAGTTCCGATTCGATAATCTTGTGCTTCGACTTCGCGGCCTTTGCGACCTCCTGGATATTGGAAGTCGCGAGGGTGGCGACCTTTTTCTGGGCGTTGAGGTAGTAAGTGACTCCGGTCTTGACCTTCAGGAGCAATTCCCGGACCGCCATGATCGCCGTGTCGTATTCCCCTGCCTTCATATAGGTCTCGATCCATTTGTACGCCTCGGCAAAAGCGGTCACTTTGTTTTTATCCTTGCGGCCGAACTGAAAAAATCGGAAAAAGTTATCCAAAATCATGATTCTTTAGAGCAATTGAAGGGACTCCTCGATGGAAGTCGACCCGTTGATTATGGATTTGATGAGGGAGTCTTGGACGATGCTGAACATCCCCAAAGATTTTGCCTTGTGGTCGATCTCGTGTACGGACGCCTTGTTGAGGATGAGCGGATTGAGCGCTTCTTCCATCGTCAGGACCTCCTGTACCCCGATACGTCACTTGAATCCGGTGTCGCCGCACGCCGCGCATCCTCCCGGGAAGCTGAATTCCGTCTGGGAAACGTCGTCGTCGAATATGCTTCCGAGCTCGTCCCGCAGACGCTCGATCATCACCGGATTGGTCACGGTTTTGCTGATATGGCAATTCTGACAGAGCCGTTTCACGAGCCTCTGGGAAATCACCATCTTCAGCGCGGAAGCGATGAGAAACGGTTCGACGCCCATATTGATGAGCCGCTGGATCGTCCCGGCCGCGCTGTTCGTATGGATGGTAGAAAGTACCAGATGTCAGGTCAACGCCGCTTCGATAGCCAGCATGGCCGTCTCCTTGTCCCGGATTTCCCCGACCATGATGATGTCCGGGTCCTGGCGTACCAGGGAGCGGAGGCCTTCCGCGAATCCGAACCCGATCTGGGACCTGATCTGGCTTTGGTTGATGAACGGGATGTTGTACTCCACGGGATCTTCCAGCGTGGAGATATTGTATTGGAGCGGATCGAACGACTTGAGCATCGAGAAAAGCGTGGTCGATTTACCGGAACCGGTAGGCCCCGCGACGAGGATAAGCCCATACCGGCTGGCGAGGCTCTTCTTGATCCGCTCGAGGTTGGAATCGAGAAAATCGAGCTTTTCGAGAGAAAGCAGAGAAGTGTCCTGACGGAGGATGCGCATGACCACCTTTTCCCCTTCCACGAGCGGGAGCACGCTCATGCGGATATCTATCTGCTCGTTCCATCTCTCGGAGAAATAGGAAATCTTCCCGTCCTGCGGGCGGTTCTTTTCGTCGATTCGGAGCTCGGCGAGGATCTTCAGCCGGGAAATGAGCTTGGCATACTCCTCCAGGGTAATCTTGTTCACGAAAATGAAATCCCCACTGGTGCGGAATCGGGTGACGACGTATTCCTTGCCGGGCTCCAGGTGTATGTCGGAAGCCTGTTCCTCGAGAGCGAAATCAAAAAGAGAGTTGGTATACGCCACGATATCGCCCAGATCGGGAACCGGAGCGAGAGCCAAGAAATCTTTTTGTAGTGGTATTTTTTGTAGCAAGTTTCCTCGAGGTTTAATGGTATGCGCACATAATAGTGCAAAATCGGTTTTTTTGCAAGTAAAACCGAATCTCGCGCTAGGCGCTCGCGATACCATGATGCCGTCGAACCGAAGCTCCTGTCGCATTTCAATATATAACAACCAAATTGCATGGCTTGTAAATGTACTTTGGGTTTACTTATGCGGAGGACTTGTAGAATGACTGAGCTTCATGAAGAATTCATCAAAATACATTTGACACGGCGAATTCTTTGTGTTTCAATACTAACGTTGCTTCGGCAATATTTATTCTCTTACCATTTCATATGGTTGCACAAAAAATTAAGGCTTCGGCCTCAACTAAGGGTTTCACCCTTGTCGAGCTTATCGTAGTAATTACGATCCTCGCTATTCTCGGTACGATCGGTTTCATCTCCATCCAGGGATACTCCGCGCAAAGCCGTGACAGCAAGC
>CAIVSN010000134.1 GCA_903908595.1 uncultured bacterium | reverse complement strand
CCACCCCATCCGGTATCGCACGTAAACCCGCAACTCGCCGCTCCTTCGGCCCACGCCTGATCGACGCTCGTCGGCACTCCCGTAGTAAATGATGTGGCGTGCGCATACGCCGGTTGGGTCGCGCAGGCAAATGTCGGAGTGGCAGCCGCGGTACCGCAATTGACCCCACCCCATCCGGCATCGCACGTAAACCCGCAACTCGCCGCTCCTTCGGCCCACGCCTGATCGACGCTCGTCGGCACTCCCGTAGTAAATGATGTGGCGTGCGCATACGCCGGTTGGGTCGCGCAGGCAAATGTCGGAGCGGCAGGTGGGTAGCTACAATCAACCCCCGTATATTCGTTCGTACAGACGTACCCGCAATCAGTTGCCCCCTGTATCCATGGCTGGTTCGTACTCCTGGGATTTCCTACCGTGTAGTTCGCGTTGACGAAATTCGAGGTGTTGCCGCAGAAGTTTTTCGGGTTCGTATTCAATATCGTCACGAGCTTGTTGCGGCTGTCTATCCCAAGGTTCATGAATTCCGGATCGTACCCGAGCGTCAGTTGCGCCGAGACGAAATCCGTCCGTCCCGTGCTTCCCGAATAATAGAGAATCGGTTCCTCTCCATTTTGGAGTTCCATCACGAGCGAGGCGCCGCTCGCGAAGGAAATACCGACCGTGCTCCCGTCGATAATGCTTCCGGTTCCGTTTTCCAACTGGTATCGGTTATCCCCGAAAAATGGTTTCGACAGGGTCCTGTGCGTTCTGAGTACGCTGCTTCCCGAATAGTATTCGGTCCGAATCTCGTCTTTTTGTACGATGACCAGGGTCTTCGTCGGAAAAATGAACGAACCTCCGGGTTCCCGCATGGATTTCCCCGTGCTGTTCATGGTGATTTCGTTCCGGAACAGGGAAACGACGGAGTTTGCGAACCGGTCCCGCTTCTGTCGGTTTCCCATTCCGTTGAAGTCGATTTGGGAAATCCCGACTGCCAAAATGCCGATAACGGCTATGACTACGAGGAGTTCAATCAGCGAAAACCCGCTTTTCGAGCTCATTTTTGTGCTTGTGGTAGGGAAAATACACATACTAGTGAAAATATTTGCAAAAAAAACTACAACCGAATATACTCAATCTTAGATTTAATTCCAGTTTACCTATTTTTTACTTCACGTTTATGAAACACACTAAACACTTTATCGTAGCCTTGGCGCTCCTCAGCGTATCCGGCTCAGTATTCGCGGCTACCGGTACTACGGCTCCCGCAGCGGCTCCCGCAGCCGCCGTTACCGCAGCTCCTGCCGCTGCCAGGGCTCTCGCCCCTACGGTAGCATCTTCTGGCGCCATGGTTACTACCACCTCTGCCGCGGCATCTCCCGACAAGCTCAGCGTTCTCGGAGATCCGGTACTCGTTTCCCAGACGGCGACTTCCGTTACCATCCGGTGGGAAAAAGTCGAAGCCGCAAAGGGATATATCGTAAAATACGGTAAGAAATCCGTTTCCAAGGCATTCGAAGCCGGTGACATGACCGTTACTTACGAATCCGAAACCGACCAAGTGTCTTCTACCGGCACTACGATTTCCAATCTCAAGCCCGACACAGCCTATTACTTCGCCATAGTTGGACTCGATGCGGCAAAGAACGAATCTTCCGCGACTTCCAAGGAACTTGCCGTAACGCTCACTTCCAAGGTTGCTCCGGCAGCAGGCACCGGCGTCATTTCTCCTTCTGCCGCTTTGGTTGCGACTGGATCAACGGCTGTCACTGTCGCTTCAAGCGGTTCTTCTCTCAAGCTCTCCGGAGTTACGGTAATCGACGAGAAGACCATCAACGTGGATTTCTCCGCATCGCTTTCCAAGACTCCCGTAACCCTCAAGGTTCGCAAATCTTCCGACAGTTCCTCCGTTAACGTGGTTTCCATAGTTACCGATCCGGCTGTTCCTAGCCGGGTCAAAGTTACCCTTGCCTCCACGCTGTCTCCTTCTTCCAGCTACTCCATCATCGTAATCGATGCCGCTGACGTCAAGGGGCTTCCCATTGCCGAAGGAGTGAATGCCCAGAAGGAATTCGCTACCCCCGCGACGCTCGCCAAGGCCGGAGTCAAGCTGCCTGTTCCACCTACCGGCGTTACATTGCCCTCCGCTCCTACCGACCCAGCAACCGCTTCCGGCGAGACCGTCGTCGCTCCTGCCGTAACCGCAGCTGCCGAACTCCCTCCGACCGGAACCCAGGAAAACCTTATTCTCCTCGTTGCCGCAATCCTGGCTCTTGGAATCGTATACGGAATCCAAAAGAAACGGGCGTAATTTCCCCAATCGAAAAAAACTCTCCGCTCCGGAGAGTTTTTTTTGATTTAAATAGGTTTCTTTATAGTATTCCAGCATATGGAATTCATAGCGCTCCCCGTTTTCGTTTTTTTGGAACTTGTCAAGATTCTCATCTTCCTGGAAATCATATTTTCCTTGCTTTCGCTATTGGGAATTTTTGTTGCCATACCGTTTGTAACCCGGATTGTCCATCCGCTGTTCCACTTCGTACGAACGACTATTCCAACGCAGTTTTCCGGCCTGGATTTCAGTGCGCTGGTCCTGCTCATCCTCATTGCGATATGCCAACGCGCCCTCATCGGACTGGCTCCGGAAATCCTTATCTATCTTCCCCAATCCGGCATCTTTTAAAACCCAATGAAACCCATCGATTACACGATTTTTTTTCTTACGCTCGGGCTCATCGTCTTCGGGATGATCATGATCAGTTCCGTGAGCGTATACCCGTCTTTCAAGGTAACTTCCCTTATGGTAGCTTCCGGCAAGCTGCTCGAACCGAACAACCATTTCTATCTGATCCGGAATATTTCCCACGTGGTCCTGGGGCTGTTGACCTTCGCGTTCGTAGCCAAAACCCCGTATACGTTTTTTGAAAAATATTCGAAGCACCTGTTTCTCGGATCGCTGCTCCTGCTCTTGGCCGTATTGTTCATCGGGGTCGCGTACAATGGGGCAAAAGGATGGATTAACGTGCCGTTTCTTCCTTTTTCCCTGCAGCCCGTCGAGTTCGCCAAACTGGGGATCGTCCTGTATTTTTCGGCCTATCTCAAGCGAAAGAAAGCGGTAATATCGGATTTTTTCAACGGATTCCTGCCCTATATGTGATTGCTGATGTCGGTCATTATCCTGTTGATTCTTCAGCCGGATTTCGGTTCCATCCTGCTCATAACGCCGGTGGCCATCGGAATGTTTTTCGTGGCGGGCGGGAATCTCAAACATTTGGGCATCAGCGCCCTCGTCGCGCTGATTTTTGCCACGAGCGTCTACTATGTCGGCAAAACGGGAGCTTCTCCCAAAGTATCCTATATTTCCGAACGGGTCGATAACTTCCTTTCCGACAACAAGACTTCCATTCAGAACCAATCGATCAATTTCCAAACGAAGCAGGGACTGATCGCTATTGGCAGCGGCGGATTTTTCGGGCTCGGGTTCGGGAAGTCCGTGCAGAAGTTCGGATACCTGCCCGAAGTCCAAGGTGATTTCATATTCTCGGTAATCGCGGAGGAATTGTGATTTTTCGGGGTATTGATGCTGCTGACCGTCTTCTGAGTGATCGGATACCGGGCCTTCCAGATAGGACTGAGCTCCGAAGACCTGTTCGCGAAGTACTGCGCCGTGGGAATCTCGCTCTGGATCCTGACCCAGGCATTCGTCAATATCGGGGTGAATCTCAATATCCTGCCGCTTACCGGGGTAACGCTGCCGTTCGTGAGCTATGGCGGATCGTCCCTGCTTTCGTTGCTCATCGGGGTGGGAATCCTCTTGAACATTTCGAAACACGCCAAAAAAGCGGTTGCGAACGAGTACAATGCCAATGGGTCCTTCCGAAACAAACGCGCCCTGTAGGGGCATTGAAAACGCGAACTCCTTGTCTATTTTTCCGTTCCTCGCTCACCGTATGAATGTACGGCTCGCTACGGTACTCAAAATCGACTTCGGATTTCATCGTTTTCAATGCCCCTAGGAAAGTTTGAAAACGCGAACTCCTTGTCTATTTTTCCGTTCCTCGCTCACCGTATGAATGTACGGCTCGCTACGGTACTCAAAATCGACTTCGGATTTCATCGTTTTCAATGCCCCTAGGAAAGTTTGAAAATTCAGCTTTCTCCACCCGTTCGTTTCACACTTGCGGAAAATACCGAAGAACAAAGCCGACTCTGCGTTACGTCACGTCCTCGTGTTCCGTGATTCCGTCGGGATATTTGCCGGTTTTGTCGCAGGGTTGCCAAGAAATGGCATGGACCGGACAGCTGGCGATGGCGTCGTCTACGAGTTCCTGGTCATATTTGTCACAGTGGCTCACGGTCGAGAGACCGTCGCCGTCGAGATTGAAATATTCCCCGCTCGTTACGGAAACGCAAACGGTGCATCAAATACAGAGGCTGTTTACGTGGGGTTTTTTGAGGAGTCCCTTGAGGGCATCCAATTTTGTCGGGTCGATGTTCATAAGCGAATTGCGGAATAAGGTTATTTTCGTATCATCAAAAAAGCCGTTATATTCTGTGAAAATATGTGATTTATACAAGTTCTTTTTTGAAAATGGAAACAATGTCGCACCCTCTCCGGCCTATTCGACGTAGGATTCCAATTATTGCTCGCCATTCTCCCGTTTCATGTCATAATGACGGTTTTTTTTCAGGAAAAAGTGGGAATCCCGTTCTTTACGTTCTATAAGGAAATCATCCTCTTCGCAATGGGGGTCGCGCTTTGTATAAAAATTTTCAAGAAGGAAATTTTCCCCCGGTTCGAGCGGATCGATTGGCTGATTTTGGCCTATATTGCTTGGCTATCGCTCGTGACGGCGTTCCATCCCAACCCCCTGGCGCATTTGGTGTATGGGGGGCGGTACGACTTCGAATTTTTCTTGGCATTCCTCCTGATTCGGCACGGCGCATCCCTATTGGAGCATCGGCCGATGTACTACGTGAGGATTTTTCTCGTTTCGGCCAGCGCGGCCCTGGGAATCGGAATCCTGGTCCGTTGGGTCTTCGGGGAAACCATTCTCCTCCATTTCGGGTTTTCCGGGAATTTGTCGAATTGGATGTTCGGGGGAAGCATTCCTATCTACCATGGGATCGATCAGGCGAACGTACGGAGGTTCCAAGGGATTTTCGACGGGCCGAATCCGGCCGGCTTTTTCATAATTTTGTATATCGGCGTGCTCGCGATGTACTTCAAGAGCGCGAAAAAATACTATTTCCTGCTGGGCCTCTGGGGATGCTTGCTTCTCGGGGTTCTGGTGTATACCTATTCCCGGAGCGCCATTCTCGGTTTTTTCGCCGGATTCGGCACGGTAATATTGTATTTTCTGCCGACCCTTTGGAAGAAACACCGGGCCGCGATGTTTTGGAGCATTCCGTTCCTGGTGATTTTCCTGGGGCTTTTCTATCTCAAATTCGAGACGACCATCCATAATATCGTCCTGCGCGACGGTTCCACCAAGGGGCACTTCGAACGGGCGGTCACCGGTATCGAGCGGGCGAAGGACAAGCCGCTCGGATCGGGATTGGCATCGGCCGGGCCCGCCTACCGTTTCGTGAAGCAGCCGGAACCGAACGAATCCCTGTACGAAGGGGGGAACAAAACGGACGAAGACTACTATATTCCCGAGAGCTGGTTCATCCAGCAACTGGTGGAAGGGGGAATCGTCGGCTTCGCGCTGTTCGTCGCCATTATCGGCACCCTTGCCCTGCAACTGATCCGGAAAAATGTCTTCCTGTTCGGATCCTTCGTCGGCATGAACATTATGAATCTCGTGCTGCACAGTTACGAATCGAGCTATATTTCGCTCCTGCTCTTTATGATTCTCGCTTTAGTCCTCTACTATGACACACCTCGATTTCGCCAGGAATAGGTCGGTCTCTCCCCGGTACGTGTTCGTTTGACGGCTCGTGCGGGAAAAGGGATTCGATATCGTCATCGAAGCGGCGAAAGAGTTTTTGTCGAACCAGATGCGGAAGGGGCTTCTCGAAATCTACGGTTCCGGTCCGCTCAAAGCCGATCTCCTTATGGAACTCTCCCGGTTCCCCGGTTTTTTCGACGCTTCGCAAGGAGGCGTGATTACCCCGGGGGCACAGGTGGTATATTTTGGCCAGGTCAACGGCACGCGGGTGACGGAGGCTTTGAACCGCGCCCATTATCTCCTGATGCCGTCCCGCTTTCTTGAGACGTTCGGGCTTTCCGCGCTCGAAGCGATAGAGTCAGGCGTGCCGGTCATCGGGTTCGATCAGGGTGGGCTCCGCCAATTCCTGCTTACCGAGCACCGGGTTCCGGCGGGGAAGGGGAGCCGGGAGAATTTCCTCGATACCGTCAGGAATACGGACGGGATTTTTTCCGGGGCGAATTGGCGGCGGCAATCGCTCAGCGTCATGGATGTCGCGAAAAGATTCGGCAAGGCCCAGTGGATGGAAGGAGTTCGGAAGGAACTCGGCCCGAAAATCCACAAGATATTGGTCATCAGCGACTATTCCGCGCCCATCGGCGGGATAGAGACCCATATCCGGGGCTCGCTGGACGTGCTCCGAGACGCCGGATACGAAGTCGAAACCCTGTTCGGAATGGAAGGGAATATCCGTTCGATCCGGTATCTGGGCCTGTTGTTTTCCTGGGCGAATGCCGCGTTCGCGTTCCGGCTGTGGGCAAAGCTCCGAAAATTCCGTCCCGACGCGGTCTGGATTCACAGCGAGGTCCGCTGCATCGGACCGGTCGGACTCCTGCCCCTGAAACGGTATTCGGGGGAAATCGTGAAAACGTATCACGATCTGGGCTATTTCTGAGCGTTTCCCACGCAGTTCACCGCCGAATCGCAACTCGAATCCAGGGTGTCGTTCGCATCGTTTTTCGACAGGTCCCTGGGCTGGCACCGGTACTTCGTGCTGCATATCCTGGCGAAATTTTTTCAGGTGCTGGCCATTCGAAATATCGTAGTCGGAAGGGGATTGCACATCGTCCCTTCCGAGTTCATGCTCCCGGCCGTCCGGAATTTTGTGAGCCCGGAAGCGCGGACGGTAAAAATCCCCCATTTCTCTCCCCATCATCCGTAAGACATGATCCCCAATCCAACCGATTTTTCCATAACGGACCTCTATCGCAAAGTATCGACGGATCCGGAAGCGGAAATCATCCGAAACCTGCGTTCCAAGTTGTCGAACGGTACGTTTACTTGGGTGTCTTTCGTGTATTTCGCCGCGCTGGAAATGGCCGGCTGGTATCGGGGAAAACCGGATCCCCGGCATCGGGACGCCATTTCGGATTCCGATTTGGTATTGGCGGACGGAATTGCCTTCCGCTTGTTGCACTTCGCGTTTTTCCATCCGGAAATTCCCGGCTGGAACATCCTGTTCCGGTATCCGAGGTATTCCCGGCTCGCCGTCGCGAATCTCAACGGGACGGATTTCGTTCCGAAGGTACTCGAATCCTTCCGGGATGGCAACGTCCGGGTCGTACTGTACGGAACCACTCCGGAAACCCTCCCGAAGGCCGTGGCGCACGTCCGGGAACGGTTCGGCTTGGAGACGGCGGGATCCCATGGATACGCGCCCTTTCCCGAGACGTTGCTCGCCGGGGATGTTCCGGTGATCTTGCTGGTCGGCCTCGGGACCCCGAGGCAGGAAAAATGGATTTCCGATAATCGCTCCATGCTCGAAAAACGTGGGAATATCCTCGTTTTCGGGGTGGGATGACTGTTCGATTTCTGGGGCGGGTCCGAGCGCCGGGCTCCCGAAATCTTTCGGAAAGCCGGACTCGAATGGTTCTGGAGGCTCGCGAGTTTTCCGAGGAAAAATTTCAAGAAGGCGATGGCGAGCTTCAAATTTTTCTGGTATTTGCTGAAAAGGTAGCTTCTGAAAATCCCCCGGATATCCGGGGGATTTTTTTAGAGACCTCTGCAAAACGATGAAATCCGAAATACATCTCGCCCACCGTTGAAACCCTTGCAAAACGATGAAGTCCGAAGCTGATTTTGAGCACCGTAGCGAGGCGTACCGCGGTACGCTGAGCGAGGAGCGGAAAAATCAGCGAGGAGTTCGCGTTTTACAAGGGTTTCCTTAAGGAACCAACTCGAAGGCGCCCATCCAAGTTCTCCCGATATAGGGGAGAATGATACCGAGCGCTTCCTCCTGCGTTTTGGCATTGCGGGATTTCACGTAATCGCCCATCGGCTTGAGGTAGGCGAAATCCTCTTGCGTCACCCGGTTTTCCATGATGATCTGGGCGAGTACTTTGCCGCAGAAGTCGGTCTTGTCTTTCGGCATGATGGCTTTTGCCACCCCGCTTTCGTCCATTACGTAGGAAATATAGTTCGTCCCGGCGAGATTCATGTAGTTCTTGTCTCTTTTGAGATCGAGCGCGACCTGGAGGCAGAGCGAATCGGTAGCGACGAGCCTGACCTTGTCGGACCGGATGAAATCGAGAATCTCCTCGTAGCGCCGGGTGAGGTCGCGCCGGGGGTCCTGGTCGATCGTTGCCGCATTGAGGTCCACGAGCAAGTATTTGATGCCGAGTTTCTTCATGTTTTCCGCCGTGGTATCGATACCCTTGCCCTTGAAATACGTGCCGAATTGGGTAATGAGGCTGTCATCGTAAAACCGGTTCCGGTTTTCGCTGATATAATAGGTCAAAAACGTTCCCATCCGATAGATTTTGTCGGGGTTGCGATTGTCTTCGCTCGGATAGAGGATCTGCTCATAGGCGTATTCCTTGACCTTCTTGGCATCGAGCGCAAGCGCTCGGTACTGTAGGGTAGGTTTTTCTAGCGCGAGCCGTTGCGCGAGTTCCAGGGCTAGGACAATATCGCTGATAGTCGATTGCGCGTAGTTCTCGAGGATTTTTTTTAGGTCGGGATTCGTTGCGCTCCGGAGGATTTTTTCCCGGGCGATGGACACGTCCCGGAGGTTGAATTTTTCCATGACCTTGATGTATTCCGGACGGCCTTGGAAAATCCCCTCGTATTCGCTGGTTTTCCAAACCTTGAATTCCATACCGTCTTCCGGCAGGTTGTTCCAGGCGTGCGGAATGACGGATACCAGGAAATAGGGGAGAACGATCAATACCACGATTGCTCCCGTCAAAGCTTTTTCCCCTCCGGTAAACCTGTCCGAATTGACGGACATCGCGACGATTGCCAGAAACCCGAAGTACATGTAAATCCCGTACCATACGATTCCGTAGGCGGCCACGAGGAAAATGAGACAGTACAGGGTGATGAACGCGAAAAACGTCAGGAACACCGAATCCTCCTCGTTTTTTTCCGAAGTTTTCGCATCGAGGTGCAGGAGGACTAACGGCAGTACCGAGATGATGATGATATGCACGTATCCTATCGGCAACTGGATGCCCGAAAGGAGGGAATTAATGGAAGGGACATTGAGAAAGTAGAGGACGAAGAGCATCAGCAGGTATGCCCCGTAGGCCGTTCTGAACGGGGCCTTCCGGAATCTGAGCAGGAGGATTCCCGGCACGAGGGCGAGGAAAATATAGCTGATATCGGTGAATTCGCCTTTCTGGTTGGCCTGGACGGTAAGGTTTACCGGCAGGGACAGGAAGTTGTTCAATCCCGTCTGGTATCCGAAATACCGTCAAAAGTCCTCGTTCAGGGTCTTGCCGTCCTTGTCGATTTTATTTTGATTCGCTATTTCGTTGATCTGGTCGATTTCGGTTGGCGAGAGGATTTTGGCGAAGTCCGGAACGAACCCTTTGCCGTCTCCCGAGAGGATGGTAGACATGTTGAATTGTCCGATTCTCATTCCTTCCATCACGTTTTTTGCCAACCAGGGTCACATGGTCGAAGCGAAACCGATGCCGACCATGAGGAACGGGATAATGAGGTTCCGCGCGATTTCTTCTTTCGAAATGCCTTTCAGCCTGAGGGATAGCAGGCTGAGCGCCAGGCCCAGAAGGATGGTTCCCGTACCGAAAGCCAGAAGGTAGGGGGAATCTTTCGGGTAGTTGACGTTCATGAGGTCCCAGAGGCGCAGGTTCGTGAAGAGCCCGATGAACATGGCCAGGAATCCGAAATACCCGGTAATTCCGAGCGAGCGGTAAAAAAGCGCGGAGATTCCGGCGATGATCAGGATGAGCGTGGTTGCCTTTATGGCGAACGCGATCCCGATGAGTCAGCCGGCCACGACGAACCAGGCGTTCCTCGTCCTCTTTTCGGTTTGGTAAAACGCGAGAAACAGCGTCACGACGGCCATCACGGAAATGCCGAACAGTCCCGGATCCAGCTTCATGTCTTTCGCCTGTTGGAACACGATCATCGGAAGCCCCATGAATACCGTCGTCGCGAGCAAAGGAAGCGACACGATCGGATGGTCCTTTTTGGAAAAGTGCCGAATTCCCGCCCAAGCGCCGGCTATCGCGAGGATGCTGCCGAACTGGTTGAGGAAGAAAGCGAACGTGGCGTTCCTGTGGAGGAATCCGATTCCCGTGAAGCTTTGCCAGAGGGCGATCCCGTAATTCGACGTGCTTTCGGACAGCGCCAAGAGTTTCGGGATATTCATATATGCCCCCAAATCGTCCCAGCCGATAGGATAGGGCCGGACGATGTTGACCAGATTGGTCGTCAGCACGACGAACAGCGTCACGAGGAGGATGCAATTGATAATCAGCCGGATCATGCCATAGTCGTTTCCGGCATCGTTTCCCTCGTCGACGGTAATTTCCAGCACTTCCGAAACCTGGTGCATCGGACCGTTTTTTCTCCGGGGTTTCACCGGGATCCCGCCGGTCGCGTCGTTCGCGATCCGGAACGAGCGGCCGGGGAGTTCTTTGAGCAGTTCGAGGATTTCCCCGTACGAGAGCGCGAGCGTAGCGAAGAGGAGCCCATAAAATACCCAGATATTGTACATTCCGAAAAACCCGATCGAAGCGAGCATGAGCGTGAATACCGACCAGCCTATTCCGATGGACAGGGGAATCCGTACCGAAGGCGAAACGGTATCGAACAATTGGGCTTTCTTGAGAATCCAGTTTCCCGAACCCGAGAACGCGATCGCGAGAGCGGCGAGGAACAGGAGGTATTTGAGTACGTGGAAGAAGAGTTGTATTCCCGATGTCAAACTCTGGGATCCCACCCCGGAATTATCGCCGACGTGGGCGAAGGTGAACCAGGAAGTCATGAGCAGCACCCAAAGGAAATACCCGCCGACGGTAAGCCAGGATACCTGTCGGGTCTTGCCCATAAGCTTGAAGTACAGGTACGCGACGAGCGGGATAAGGATGCCCAAGAAATACGCGACGATCCCGGACGATCCGGGCGGGGATACCTTCGGAAAAATCTCTTCTATCCGGGGCGTTCCCGTATAGTAGGCCGATATGGTGGAGACTGCGAAAATAATCAGCCCGAAAAGGCTTATGACGATGGAGGGATTCATGGTTTCGATGATTTAAAAGTATGGTAGACGCGAAGCAATTCTTCCCGGTTGATGACAAAGTATCACAAGGCGTACATGGCGGTTGCCGCGACCAGGCTCAGGATATATCCGAGCCGGCCGATTATTTCGATGTCCCTTGGATAGAAAATCCACAGGACTGCCGTCAACATAGTACAGAAAATGAGATTTTTGAAAAAGTTTTTCCATAAAAACGGTTCATGGTACTCCTTGGTGGCCGTATAGCTCATATACCAGAGGAATATCCAAGAAATCCCCACGGCCAACGCCGAACCGCTGGCGCCCGACGAATGGTAGGTTCCCATGTACCAAATTCACGCGAAATTCAGGAGGACGTTGATCGCGAGTCCGATACTGACGATTTTCAACCGTTTCTTCACGAGTCCGACCGCCGCCAGGATGTTGAAGTTGATTTGCAAGAGGAAATTGAACATCAGGAATCCCACGCTGTAGAGGAGCACGTATCCGGAATCCCTGAATTTTTCCCCGAAAAAGAATATCCCGCTGCCGGAAGCGTACAGTACCGCGATGCTGACGGCAATCAGCGACATAATGGTGAACATCCGGGCGAACGTGCTCGTAATCGTGACGATTTCCGCCTTTCTTCCGGCACCGTAGTAGGCGGAAACGACGGGAAAAATCAGTCCCATTATCGGCGTCAGCAAGAGGAAGGGGATGCCGATGAGGCTCAGGTAGTTGGAATAGATTCCGACTTCCGTCGTCCCGCGCATCAGGAGGAGCAGCTGTATGTCTATCTGCGACATGACGAACGTGACGTTGTTCGCGAGGAGGGCCCACAGGCTGTATCGGAACAATTCCATGAAATCCCGTTTGGAGAATTCGAAACCGCTCGAAAGGAACAGTTCCCGGAGGTGGAGCTTCCAGATCAGCACGGTTCCGAGAATCGAGGAAAACATGACCCCATAGTTCCACGCGTTCGCGTACTCGACGACCGCGCCGCTTCCGCTTTGGAATACCTGGTATGCCAATATCAGGGAAGTCATGAGTCGCAGGGTATCGAAACCCTTGTAATATTTCGTATTCTGGAAAATCAGGAACGCGTTGGACTGGAAATGCTGGATGTTCGAAAAGAACAGGTAAATGCAGAAATATTTGATGATCATGGCGGTCTCGAAATCCCCGAAATATACCCTTCCCAGCCAATCGGCGGCGTGCCAGAGCGATACGCTGAAAAACAAGCTCGTGACAAGCATAGTAACTCCCGCATAGATAAAAAACGCCTTTGCCTTCCGATGGTTCCCCTGGGAAATGAATTTCGGAATGAAATGGTTCAGGCTTTCCACCATCCCCAGATCGTTGAAACTGCTCATGAGAAGGATGAAACTCAGCACCCCGTACAGCATCCCGACTTCGGAGACGCTCAGGTCATGGGAAATGATGATTTTGATGGCGTACCCGATAGGTCCCGACAAAAACGCGAAGAAATAGAGCCACGAGCCCCGCTTGACGAATTTTTGCGTCAGGTTTTCCTGGAGTTGTACCATATTAGTTGGCGTAAGTTCCCGGGGTTTCGTCCCGGATGATTTTGCCCGATCCGAATTCGATTACCCGTTTTTTCATGCTGTCAACGAGCTGGCTGTCGTGGGTGGAAATGATGATGGTCCGACCTTCCCGGTGGAGCCGGTTGAAGATCGTCATGATTTCCCTCGCGTTGTCGGGATCGAGATTTCCCGTGGGTTCGTCGCCGATGATGATTTCGGGATCGTGGATGAGCGCCCGGGCAATCCCGATGCGCTGGGCCTCGCCGCCGGAGAGCGTTTGGACCAGGGCTTCCTTTTTGGAAAGCAGTCCCACTTCCGTGAGGACTTCCGGCAGCCGTTTCCGGATCATGGCGTCGGGGTAACCGGAGACTTCCATCGCGAATACGACGTTCTCTTTCACGGTCTTGGATTCGAGGAGCTTGAAATCCTGGAATACCACGCCGATTTTTCGGCGGTATTGCGAGAGTTCCCTGGAATTGAGGCTATAGAGATCCCTTCACTCGTTGTCAATGACGGTTCCCGATGTCGGGGCGAGTTCTCCCACGAGGGATCGGATGAAGCTGGTTTTCCCGCTCCCGGATGCGCCGATTAGGAAGATGAATTCGCCGGGCCGTATCTCCGTATCGAGTCCCGAAAGGATTTTCCGGCTTCCGTACCGGAGTTCCACTTGTTGTAATTTCATGGCGCAGATTGTACGATTCCGAGGCTTAATGGCAATTTTCAGTTTGGAAACCTCGGTAAAACGCGGACTCCTCGCCGGATTTTCCGTTCCTCGCTCAACGTGCTTGCCAGCACGCCTCGCTGCGGTACTCGAAT
>CAIVSN010000133.1 GCA_903908595.1 uncultured bacterium | reverse complement strand
GTCCCGGAGAGCGAACCTATCGCGAGGGGCGTCCCGGCGCTGCCGGCGCTCGTGAGGATGCTCGGGACCGCGAGGACGTAGGTCGTGCTCCCGGTGACCGCCTTCGCGACGAGTCATCCGAAGTTCCCCCGGACGTACGCCACGGTGGGGTTCCCGGCCTCGGCGTAGGCGGTACCCGCGAGGAATCCGGCGTCCGCGGCGTTCTGCGCGAGGTCGCCCTCGTACTCCGCCCTGAGCTGGTAGGCCTTCCCTTCCGCGAGGGAAGAATATCCGTACTCCGTGTTCTTCAGCGGGTCCAGTGGCTTCTTGTTGAGCCCGCCTCCCGCGATCGTCCCCCTGAAGTACTGCATGGCGTTGCTTCCGACCGTTCACTGGTTCCAGACGGCGCCCCCGAGGTACGTGACCGAGAAGGAATTGTCCGGCACCGGATAGGAGCCCGAGACGACCAGGGAAAGGTCCAGCGACTTGGACGTTTGCGCGAGGTCGCCGACGCGGGCGGAGTCCCGGGCTCGGGAGGAGTAGCCCCCTATCGAGAGGAAGCCGATGGTACCGAGGATGGCGAGGATCGTGATGACCACGATAAGCTCGACGAGGGTGAAACCTTTGAACTTCCGGGATGCGGAAGGTTTTTTGGTGTTGACCATAATTTATAGGTTAATTGACCATAGTCTATTATACTTTCGGTTCCAGTCAACAGGAACTTCTGGCGGAATTTTTCCTATGGGAATCCAAAGGGAAAAAATGCCCGGAATCGAAATCGGTTCCGGGCATTCGAATCGTTGCCATTGGCTATTTTCCCAATAATCCGTCGATCGCTTTTTCAAAATCCCCAATCGGGTACGCGCCTTCCACCTTGTCGTATTCCAGGGTGGAATTGTTGATAAAAATCGTGGTAGGCGTTCCGTTCAATCAAAGCGAAGCCGCTTCTTTCGAATACGTTTCATAGATTCATTCGGTTTCTTTTTCGGAAAGGCAGGCATCGAATTTTGTCTTGCTTACTCCCAATTCTTCGGCGAGCGCGGAGAGCTGGTCAATGGGAAATACCGTGCCTCCGGCCTCCGAACGGTCCATGATGGCTCCGTTGAATTCCGTATATTTCTTCACGCCTCAGAGCTTGGCCACGCAGAGGGCGGCAAGTCCTTTCTCATCCGCTCACGGGTGTTTCACGAGATTGACCGGTTTGAAAATCACTTCGATGTCGTTCCCGTATTTTTCTTTCAATCCCGCCATCACGCCGTCCTGCCATTGCCGTATGCAGTACGGGCATTCGAAATCCGAGTATTCGACTACGGTGATTTTCGCTCCTTTGCCTCATTCCGGATAGGAGTTCTTCCGGAGGTCGAGGAATTGTTTCTTGCTCAGCTTTTTGTAAGCCGGTGCGGTGGTTTTTTCGGAATCCGAAAGCGCTTTCGCCAAAGACGCTTCCGTGAGATAGAATTTTTTGGCACGCGGGTTTTTTTTGTGGATTTCCTGTCATTTTTCGAATTTTTCCGATGAGATTCCCCCGTCTCTTTCGGCAAGGTCGGATTTTCCTTCCATACAGGAACTCAGCCGGTACGATCCGTTCTGAATCCCGCCGGAATCCTTGTAGACTTCGTACGAGTACCCCTTTTTGCAAGCGAGTTTCGCTCATCGGAGAGACAGGAGCGGATCGTTGATTTTTTCGGAAAGATCCCAGCTTCCGTAGTCGCGCAAGGCATTCGCGAATTCGAGTTTGGTTGCCGGATACGAGGTGTTGTCCTGGTAATACAGTTCTACCACATTGGAGAGGGAGTTCAGTGTTGCCGCACGCTGTTCGTTTCTGGAGTTTATGGATTCTTGGTCTGTGTCGAATGCGGAAGAAGCATGGGCTTGCAAAGCGGTTCCGAATACGCAGAGAATGGCGAAAGCGTTTTTCGAAAAGTTCGATATTTTCATGGGAATCATTTGGTTACGGGAATTTTTCCTAGTGTAATATACTTCCGATTCATGTCAAAATACGATTTTCGTTACCCGCCCGCCCCCTTCTGCAATTTCCAAAATCCCAATAACGCCGGCACGCCGAACGCTACCGAGCTCGCTCCCAAATCCGCCGCGATCGACAGCCACTTCACGTGTTCGCGGATTCACAGTCCGCCCAATATCGCCACCCATCCTCCGGATTGCGCGATTCACCACGAAGTCCCGAAGAGGCATGCCGCCGAAACCGCGAGGACTCCCACCACGCCCGCCGTCATTTTCGGCGAGAAGTCGAACTTGATGACGTCGCGCGTCGCGACGGCCGTGCAGAGGACCAGCAATACCTGCGAAACGACCGTTGCCCAAGCGGAACCCACGAAGGAATAGTGGGGGATAAGGAGGAAATTCCCAACGATGTTCACGATGGCGATGGCGCCGTTGATCCAGAGGAGCCGGCCCTGCTTCCCGCTCGCGATGAGCAGGTAGTTGAAGAGGGAACTCGTGAAGAAGAGGAAAAATACGAAACTGACGATCTGCAGCGCGTCCACCGAATCGTATTTCCCGATCGGTACGAGGTATTGTTCGTTCGCGATGAGCCGGAGGATCATCTCGCTCTTGATCGCGAGAAACAGCGCCGTCGCGCCTCCGAAAAAGAGGAGGATGCCGTAGGATTTGCGTACGAGTTTCATGAGCTTCGCCGAGTCGCCGACGGATTGGGTCAGGAGCGGGAGCATCGAGTTCAGGAATACCGTGCCGAACATCATGCCCACCTCGATGATTTTCATCGGCAGGCTGTACAGCGCCACGACGCCGTCCGCGATTTCGGGGGGTTCGAGCAGGGACAGGAGCACGACGTCCACTTTGAAAAAGAGCACGTTGAAGAAGAGCGCGAGCCCGTAGGGAAGGGATTCTATCAATAATTGCTTGATATACGGCCCGTCCCAGAAGAACCGGATCGGCAGTATCCTGCGGGAGTACGCGTACAGCATTCCCGTCATGACGATATTGCCCAGGAGTCCCGCTCCGAGAATGGCGAGGAACGCGAGGTCGTGCTTCTCGAACCCTCCCGCCAGTCATTCCAACGGCTTCGGCAGCACCATCCACACGACCGCGAGTACCGCCAGGAAGTTCGCGATCTTGCCGACGGTGACGGAAACGAAGGAGAATTCCGTTTTCAAATACGCCTGGAGTACCGACAGGATCGCGCTGTTCATCAGCCCGAACAGCGTGAAAATCCCGGCGATGAGCACCCCGACGAGCGCGACCCGGCTGTCGTATCCCGGCAGGAACGCGGCGAGCCCGAGCGACACGAAGATGATAATGACGCCCAGCATCGTCCGAAGCGTCAGGAGCGTGCCCGCGATGTGGGCGACCTTGTCGGGACGTTCGAGGTGCTTGCTCATTTCCCGGACGCTCAGCGTGTAGAGCCCGAGGTCCGCGATCACGGAAAATATCGAGAGGTAGTTGTAGATCTTGGCATACAGCCCGTACCCCTCGACGTCGAGGTAGTTCGTCAGGATCTTGATGAGGAAAATCGAAATCAGCGCCGTCGCGACCTTGCCGGCGATCTGCGCGATGGCGTTGGAATATACGGATCGGGTTGCCATGCGCTATTTGATATTGAGGAGCTGCCGGCTGCCGTCGGAGTGGTGGACGCCGAAGCTGCCGTCCCAGTAGAGCATCCGGACGTCGGCGACATTGGCGCGGAGTGTTTTCGGAACCCCGATGCGGGATATGTCGAGGAGGAGGTCGCCGGAAGCGTCCTGGAGGTTGAAGAATTTTTTCTTTTCGGCGCTCTTGTCCCGGATCAGCGCGATCATGGTGCCGGCGGGGCTCGCCTCGATGTCGTCGTAGGAACCGATCGGTTCCATGCCCCCGGTGTCGAGGTCGTAGAGGTAGGCGTTTTCCTTGGTATAGAGCACGAAGGATTTGCCGTTCGCGAGCCGCTTGAGGCGGGTCGGCATTTCCGGGAGCGTCCAGCTTATCAGGCGGGTCTTCTTCGTGGCGAGCTCGTAGGCGGTGATGACCCGGTTCGCGTCGAACGTGAGAAAATACCCGAACGGCATCGAATCGAGCGAATACCCGATCGCGCTCGCGGAAGCGATGAGTTCGAGATTGTCCTGGGAACCGTCCACGAGGCGGACCGGATCCGAGAGGACTTTGTATTTGCCCGAGGACTCGGCTACGGGTAGGGCCGCCGTGGTCTTCACTTCGACCTCGGAATGGAGCTTCACGAGCGTGATTTCCCCTCTGCCTACCCTGGCTTCGCCGGACGAAGCCAGGCGTTCCGGCGAAGTGGCAACGTACTGGTACGGGCCGGCGGGAAGGTCGGCGAAGGTGCAGCTCTCGGTACAGTCGAGCCTGCCGACCTCGATGGTCGCCCGTTTCAGCACGACGGAGTACGACGATCCGTCCGTGACTTCGAAGCGCAGGGTTCCGATATTGAGGAAGAACACGTACCGGATTCCCCAATAGGCCGCGACCGCGAAGAGGGCGAGGATGACGAGGGCGACCGAGCGATTCGAGAGAGTTGGAATTTGCATAGGGGAATTTTCCCATACAATATCCACCTTATCCAAAAATAAAACCCCAAATGGTCCTGGAACGATATATCGAGACGATTCTGTCCGGCAACGCCCCGCTCCCGCTCGTCCTGTGCCGCGCGGATATCGAGCGGATCGTGAGCGCCCGGTTCGGGCAGCGGATTCCGTACGAGGAGCTTCCGGCCTTTGCGGAAGGGAATTTTCAGTATTTCAGCGGAGAGAAAGAATCCATGGGGGTCGAAGAGGTGCGCCTGCTGATTCCCCGGCTCCACTACATCACCGGGGAAGGGGTCGTCCGGATCGTCGTCATCGACCGGTTCGACCTCATTACCATGCAGTCGGCGAACGCCCTGCTCAAAACCCTCGAAGACGGGATTCCCGGCGTTGCGTTCCTCCTCCAGGCGGACTCGTTCGTCGGACTGCTCGAAACCATCGTCTCCCGCGTGGTGTGCGTTTCCGCCGAAAACAGCCGGCTCACGGTGCGCGACGCCGACATGGAATTCGCCCGGTGAGTCGTCCGGCTCCGGCCCGAGAGTTTGAGACAGTACGTCGCCTCTGGATGGTACAACCGATCGGATGCGCTCGTGTTTTTGGAAGCCGTCGAGCGGGTGCTCGTGGAAGGGGGGTTCGGCGGGGAGATTTTTGACCGCGTTCTGGAAGCTTATAGGGGAATCGCGGGTACGAACGCTTCGCCGAAGTATCTGTTGGACGGCGTGTTGATGGAATTGGCGAGATTGCCGAGGGGGTAGGGGATTGCCGGGCTCTCCAAAATAAATTTGCGTTTGGGGGGATTTTCGATATATTCCCCGCACGTTTGGATCTGTAGCTCAGCTGGTTGGAGCGGAAGACTCTTAATCTTTAGGTCGTGGGTTCGAGTCCCACCAGGTCCACCATTCCAAAAAATAAAAAAGTCCCCTTGTGGGGCTTTTGTTTTTTTGAATGTGGGCTTCTGGGGGTGGGACTCGAACGCGAGGCATTTTCGGAGCGGAGCGGAGAAAATAGAAAGCCACCAAAGTGGCTTTCGGCCGAGCGTGGCCCGAAGGGGAGTTCTATTAGAAGTATCGTATGCGTCGTATTGTATGATGCAATTTTACGGTATTTTAAGCACAATCACATTGACGATAAGTACAATCACATTAATTATGATAAAAGTTTTTTTCAATACTCGTTCAGATTTTATCTTAAAAATATGAAATACTGACCAGATTAATAATGAAAGTACCTGAAGAAATAACGCATAGGCAAATCAAAATATCGTATAGCTATCGTTTGAGATTATCGTGGCAATACCCATGTCTATCAGTATGAGAATAAGGCTGCCAGCTATTGTATACGCTAGTATGGCTAAGATTTTCAATAAAACATGAACTTTATTTACCACCCCTTCTTCATACGTATCGGTTACATAAATTGATGGGAGTTGATCTGAAAGTTTATCTTTTTGCTTCAGCTCAGTTGATATCCTCTTCAAGTTTCGTAATAAAAATCCCATAACAACAAGTCAGAATCATGTTGATAGTACGATTAGCCAATTTTCGATGCCAACGAATCTCAAAAGGAGAGACAGGAATATTATAAAAATTCATATTGCCAAAAATATCAAAGAAAGAAATGATGCGATCATGAGAAAAAACTATATGTATTTGGGTTAGGTATGACAATTTCAATTGACCAAATGGGAATTATAGGGTCTAGTGAAGGTTTTGCAATATCGTTATTTTGACATGTATATTACTTGGATCCTAAACTGAAACGCGACTTTTCCACTCCTTCAGGAAGGCTTCTTCGGGGGTAAGGTATCCGAGCCTTTTGCGCGGTCTTGAGTTTAGCTGTCCGTAAGCGTTTGTCACGTCGTTTTGGGAAATTTCGGAGAAATCGGTACGCTTCGGGAAGAATTCCCGGAGGAGCCCGTTCCAATTTTCGTTGGTTCCTCGTTCCCAGCTGTGGTACGGATGCGCGAAGTAGGCTTCGATTCCCATCCTGTCATGGTACGCGAATTCCCGTCCGTTGTCGAACGTGACCGTTTTCTTGAGGCTGAAAATACGGATGTGAGCTATGCAAATGCAAAATTAATAGATATGTATGGATTTATGAAAGGACAAAAGCAACAAGTTAATTTTTTTCAGCATACCTGCTATTTTTCCGTCCTCACGTATTTTTTGAAATCCTACGTTGCCGGGGATATCGAGCTCGGAGTGGTTCACCGCGATGAGAATTGATTTACCAAAGATGTCAGGGAAGACTTTCCCCGAATGCTGATTGATCCGAAAAACGCGGTGACTGGATCATTCGAAACCAAGAAGGAACTACTTGCGCACCTGGATTCCCTCTTGAAATAGCCCATGCGAATCGAAACGAAAAAATCTCTCCATTAAGCCGAAAGGTGAATATTGAGATTTTTTTTAATGGATCGCATTGCCAAATTTTTATTTATAATTCCAAAAATCATTTGAAATATAGCAAAAAGATATATACTATTTTGGTAAATTGATAACCATCAGAGCATATGAATGCTTCCATCTTAATAAGAACCGATGCTAACCTGAAAAAACGTTTTGAAACGCAAGCAAAACGTCAGGGGCTTTCCATGACATTTCTTTTAAGGAGCTTTATGGAGACGTATTCCGAAAAACCTGAAATCCTCAAAGTTGGTTTCGACGAGGAGGCACTTGACGCATACTGGACTTCTGCGGAAAGTGGGAAATCACTTAAAAAACTCGCCAATACTCTTGAGGCAAAATGATTCTAATTATCCGTTCATTCTCGAAAGAGCTCGCCTTGTTTGATTCGGGCATCAAACCGAACTTATTACGTTGATTTCGAAACATGCCCGGTGACTTTCGAAAAATTTCATCCTTCTCAAAGAAGATGGAAATCTTTTGATTTATAAAGGATATCTGAATGGAAAATGAGTACGTGTTGTGGTTGCGAAAACCAAAAAGGGGACCTATGTGCCACTTGAGATCTTTAAGAAAGAATCGAGAGGTGGATATAACACTCGTGACGACTACTATTCCCCTGGACCGATTGAGCGTATGGAACGCGAAATTGAGGGGGATTTATATGAAATTTGGGAATTGGAATCTTAAATTATCTTCTCTATACAAAACCAAAAACTCGTATCATCAAAGAATATGATAATGTGACATAATCTGTCATGTAAAATTTGTAAAGGTTCTTCATCGTACAATGGAGGGCTTTTTGGGAGGTAAAATACCGGTTTCCGACGATATCCGATATATGGTGATATCGCCCTTTTTCCTCCGCGCATCATATCCGGATCCCCCGTTTTCCTCAATTCTTTTGACTTCCTCCCGAAAACATATAGATTAATAGGTAAGTATCTATATATCTATACGTTCATGGATCAAATATTCAAAGCGCTCGGGGACAAGAACCGGAGGAAGATCGTCGAGCTCCTCAAGGAGAAGGACATGTCCGTCGGGGAAATCCTGAAGAGCTTCGACTTCACCCAGGCATCCCTGTCCCACCATCTCGACATCCTGAAGCGGGCGAACCTCATTCTCGATGAAAGACGGGGTCAATTCATATTCTATTCGCTGAACGTCAGCGTTTTCGAGGAATTCGTGAAGTGACTCTTCGACTTCATTCGCAAGGACAAGGAATAGCCCCGTCTAACTTTCTTATTTTTCATACCATGAAACGCTCTCTTCTACTCGCAAAGCTCGCGATCGTCGTGCTCATGTTCGCCGTTTGAATGGTTTTCTATCCGGAATTGCCCGGCACGATGCCGATTCACTGGAACATGGCGGGAACGGCCGACAGCTTCGCCCCCAAGGCCCAGGCGCTATTTATTTTCCCCGGGATCGCCCTCGCCATGCTGGCGTTGTTCCAATTCCTCCCGAAGATTGACCCCAAGAAGGAAAACTATCCGAAATTCGAGAAAACCTGGGAGATCATCCAGTTCGCGCTGCTCGTATTTTTCGCCTACGTATACGGTCTCGTCATCTGGGCCTCCTTGGATCCCGGTATGAACATGAACCGGTATGCCATGCTCGGAATCGGGACCCTGTTCGTGATCCTTGGCAATTACATGGGGAAAATCCGCAGGAATTATTTCGTGGGATACAAGCTGCCGTGGACCATCGACAACGACGAAGTCTGGAACAAGACCCACCGCCTCGGGGGAAAGATGTTCATGCTCGGTGGGGCCGCGTTCATCGCGAACGCGTTCCTGAATCTCTACCTTGCCGCGATGACCGTCGTCATCGTGGGGGTAATTTTGGTCGTACCGGTGGTATATTCGTACGTGATTTTTCGGAAGATACGGAAATAACACATCACTCCCTATGCAAACAACAGAAATTCTGGACATGATTAGGCTCCATTTTCCCGGAGTGTCGATACGAAGTTTCGAACATATTGCGAAGGGGTATGAAAACGATATCATGGTCGTGAACGAATCGCTCATTTTCCGCGTAGCAAAAGACCCAAATCGCACCTATCACAAGGAAATACGGTTTCTCGATCATATGCAATCCCGGGTACATATCCCAATTCCCCAGGTAACCTTCCGTTCCGCGGATTTTGGAATGATGGGATATGAGATTATTCGCGGAGAAGAGCTCACACAGGAAATTTTGCATTCGTTTTCGGAAGGAGAGCGTGAAGTTCTCGCGAAGCAGATCGCGGAATTTCTTGTTGACGTCCATGGCGTGTCTTCTGATCCGGAGATACGGGCTTTGAATTTTCCGCACTATCATAAGATGCAACATTTCTGGAAGCGGCTCGGGGGATTTTTGCAAGAAGAAAAAAATCCGAAAATCCTCGCTTTCGCAGAAAAATTGCGCGCAGGATGGAATGATTTCCAAGAAAATACTGCCGATATACGACTCCTGCATAACGATCTCTTTTTCAAGAATATCATTTGCCATCCGCAAGAAAAAAAGCTCAGTGGGATTATCGATTTTTCCGATACGTTCTACGGGGATTTCATCTTGGATTTCGTGGCGCCCTATTTTGAAGATCCGGTATTTGCGGAAAAAATAATGGATACCTACGAGTCGCTTGCCGGAGTCAAAATACGCCGAGATAACGTGAGGCTTTTCGCCAACACGTTCGCCCTGAATGAATTATATTTCGATGATGTTCACAATAAGCGGATTGCGGCGAGAATGGTGGGGATATAATACCAAATTAACGTAAATCGCAGTGCTTCCCGCGAGCGTGACCGGGAGGATGGCGTTTTCGTTTCCGAGCTTGTCCGGCGCGGTACGGACCGAAGGAAACGAAAACGCATCCTCCCGAGGCAGCGAGCAATCGGAGTCAGGTTAATTTGGTATAACACGCATCTCCCCATGCTTCCGTTTCCGTACGATTTCGATACGGTTGCTAAGAAAGATCTTCGTAAAGTTCATTCTGAAGAATTCGAAAAAGAATTTATTTATGTCAATTTCGTAGGTAAAAATTCCCAATGGACGCAAAAGAGCCAAAATATTTTGAATACGGAAAAACTACGATATCATACCAAAATCTAATAGGTTATTTCTAACAATCCACTATGGAATTCACTCTCAATCGTATTTTCGACTCCATAGAAAATCATCTTCCAAATACCGAAAAAGCCTTCCAATTCTCAAAAAAGTGCGTCTATCTCCAGACCGATTCTTCGACTCCGAGGAGCCACCTGGATTCGAGCCTTGGCGGCGTGCCCTATTGGACGGCCGAAGCGGGCGAATTTCCGAGGAACGAAGCGGGAGAACCGCTCCTTCTTTTGGCGCAGATCAATCTCCGGCAGGTCAACGATATCAAAGAGATTTCCTGAGATTGGCCGATATCCGGCATGCTCCAGTTTTTTATCGATTCGAGCGATGATGCGGGGAATTCTTACTGATGCGATTTTGAAGAACCCTGTAACCAGAAAGGTTTTCGGATCGTCTATCATGAGCAAATTGACGAGAATGCGCCGGTATTCGCCCCGATCCTCGATTTTGAATATGGCGATATGAGCCCGCTCACGAATTCCGCTGAGTGAAGGCGCATCTCTTTTGTTCTCGGGGAGAGCTACCCCGAGGTGGGATCGTTGGAATGCGATGCTCTCGAGAGTGCGGATTCGTTGCCTGAAGATTACGACGAACGCGATATTCCCGCCGGACACAAACTCTGAGGTTTTCCCAATTTTACCCAGTCGGATCCGAGGACTTCCGAAGAATACGAACTGCTTTTCCAGTTGGATACGGATGAAAACGTCATGTTCGGCGACACGGGGATTGCGAATTTTTTCATCAAGCCGGAAGACCTGAGGCAAAGGGATTTTTCTCGCGTATGGTATAATTGGGATTGTTGTTAGAAAAATGCCGTACTGAGAAGCCACCCACGTAAGCCACCTTGCGTATCGAATATTTCTTTTCTATTATGCCATGTATCAAATATCAGATGAGAATCGAAAGCTGTTTTTGCTAGAATTGCATAGGGACATTGACGATTGTGCCGATATTTATGCCAAGTCTATTTTCCAGTGAGATACCGCGTCGCTTATCGCATATCCACCAAATGGCGGGATGACAGAACTTGAAGAACTTGAGCTGCGGAAACTCCAATGAAATTCCGTACTCATGTCAGCCATGAGAAAAATCTTGGCTGACAATAGTTCCACGGTAATATTCAATCTGCTTAACCTCATAGATGAAACTTCAGACCCTTCGTTGTGAGAATGGAAAGACGGGCCCATCAGCCTAATTGATCGTAGTGGCAATGATATCGAATGATCTGATTTGCATGACGAGTTTTTTGCTGAATACTGGGCTTGGCGCGAGATAAGGCGGAAGGATTATTGCTTGGACAACCTGAAATAATTCCATAATATTCAATGGAATTGGGGCCTCATGGTAGGTTTAGTGGGGATGGTTCACTCGCTATTTTCCGTATAGGGCAAGTATCTGATTTTTTTGCGTTTACACGCTATTTTTATATTCTCCTATTTCCAAACCGCCGAGTATTTTATCGTTCTCCAACTTTAATCTCATTCAGATTGCTCTTCATTCAAGATTTGGATACATGCTCATTATATCATTTCAGTTCAGGAAAGTAATTGCTTTCAGCCTGCTTTGAAATTCATTATAGAGCGTATTGAGCCTTACGGATTTATTCTTATCCGTTGGAACTTTCCCGAGATTGTCTGCCGTATGGAGAATTATGAGATCTGAAAAGTATGGATGCATCATAAATTCAAACTGCTTAAGTTTTCTCATATTTTCAATACTGGCTATCCTGATATGGTTCTTTATGAGCCACTTGATTTTTCTTTGAGACGCATTGCTGAAAGGAAGTCTTGTTGCGATCGAATCAGAAAACATCTCCGATCATATTTCCGCATGCTGGTAATAGTGGATATTCCCTTGCTCATCATAACTATGCGTGGGATATTTTCCTATATCGTGCGATAATGCAGCCCAATAGATATCGATATCCTGACACTTGAGCAGATTGAGTTGCCCTATCACGAGCAAAGTGTGCACCCAGACATTGCCTTCTTGATGGATGAGCTTTCCTCAAGGAGCGAGCGCAAGCATGTCTATGCTCGGGAGAAACTCTTTGAAGAATCAATACCGCTTCAAATCTTCGAGTGCCTGAATATTCGAACTATCCAGTAGCATCTTGTCGAGCTCTTGTTTGATCCTTTCTCATGATAAGTTCGCAAGTTCGATAATTCGTTTTGAGAAAATGCCTTCAATTGAATTGTCCATAGGACCGAATCAATATTTATTCTTGAGTCGGACATAACGAAGGAGTCTCAGCATATCTTCATCGAGTCGCTTGTTCGGGTCTCATACAAATCGAATAATTCAGTTTCTCAGATCGTCGAGTCATCAAACCGGATCTACGTATTCCTTCCTGAGCGGCTCATAGTATATCGCATTGAATGTAAAATCTCTTCTCCCCGCATCCTCTACTATGGAATCCGTATAGAAGACTTCTTCGGGCCTTCTCCGATTCACGCTTCCAATATCTTTTCTAAATGTGGTGATTTCATAGGTTTCCCCTCATTCTTTTACTATGAGCGTCCCATATTTTGCGCCGATCTCACCAACGACATTGAGTACCGTTCTCATTTCTTCCGGTTTTGCCGAAGTCGTAAGATCAATGTCGGAAGTAGTGCTTTTTCAGAGTATCGTATACACATTATAAGAACCCACCACGTATGCCT
>CAIVSN010000132.1 GCA_903908595.1 uncultured bacterium | reverse complement strand
CGACTTCAGGGAAGCCATAAGGAAATTCTTCGGCGAGGATTTCCACCTATATCGCGAGAAACTCAAAACGTTCATCACGGGCAATTTCCATATGATCGGATCTTAGGGAAAAACCGGGAAACCAATTCCCGTTGGGTATATCTCCTAGTCTATTTCATTTACGTCCCGGTTCAAATTCTATTCTTTCCCTTCCTCCGCACCCTTCCTCGGCCCGAACCATTTCCCCAATTCCTGTACGGACGAGACGATTTTCAATCCTTCCACCTTCGTTTTCTTGCTGCCGAACGGCGCGCAGACGATTTTGACAAACCCGAGCTTCCGGGCTTCGTCGATGCGCTTTTCCATGGAAGAGACGCGTTTGATCGTACCGGTAAGCGAGAGTTCCCCGATGAAGAGCGTATCCCCGAGCGGTATATTTTTGCGAGAGCTGAGCACGGCCGCGGCGAGCGCGAGGTCGATGCCCGGTTCGCTGAGGGACAGTCCGCGCCCGACGTTGGCAAAAACATCGTAGTTTTCGAGTTTCGCATCCGTGTATTTGGAGAGGATGGCGAGGACGAGGTCGAGCTTACCGCCCGGCATGCCCCGGCTGGAGCGCTTCGGGAAGCCGAACTTGGTGTAGGTCGTGAGGGCTTCGATTTCGACGATGAGCGGGCGGGTGCCTTCCATGGTCATAGCGAGCGCGGACCCGATGAGGCCTTGGCGTTCGCTCTGGACGAATTCCTTGCCGGGATTGAGGATATCGATGAGCCCCTGTTCCGTCATTTCGAAGAGCCCGATTTCGTCGGTGGGACCGAAGCGGTTCTTGAGCGAGCGGAGGATCCGGTAGCTCTCGTGGCGCGAGCCTTCGAGGAAGAGCACGGTATCGACCAGGTGTTCCAGCGTTTTCGGTCCGGAAATCGATCCGTCCTTGGTGACGTGCCCGATGACGATGATGGTTTTTTGCGAACGTTTCGCGAGCTGCATGAGGACTTCCGCCATCGAGCGGATGAGGCTCGTCGATCCGGAATTCGTGTCCATCGAGAGCGTTTGGAACATGGAAATCGAGTCGAGAATGACCAGCTCGGAGTCGTCCGAACCGATCGTTTCGAGGATGTGCTCGAATACGGATTCGCAGAGGATGCGGATGTTTTCGTTCTTGATGCCCATGCGGAGCGCCCGCGACGAAATCTGCTCGATGTTTTCTTCCGCGCTGACGTAGAGGGCGCTTTGTTCGCCCGACGCGAACCAGTCCGCGATTTGGAGCGTGAGGGTGGATTTCCCGATGCCGGGTTCGCCCGAGAGGAGGACGAACGATCCGGGCACGATGCCGCCGCCGAGCACGTTCGAGAGTTCCCGGGAACGGATGGCGTAGCGAGGGGTTTCCCCGGACGCGCGGTCGAGGAGTCCGGAAATCGTCCGCGCTTTGCCGGCCGTTTGGATTTTCCCGACTTTTTGTTCGGCTTCGGGTGCTTCTTTGAGGGTGTTCCAGTCGCTGCATTTTGGACATTGTCCTGTCCATTTAGGTTGCGAATGGCCGCAGTTTTTGCATTGGTACATAGGATGATTGTAGGGGAAAGGGGAAGAAAAAGAAAGAAGAAATCGAGAAAATTTTTGCTCCGTCACGCCTTGCCCGTATACTTCCCCAAAATAACTATCGTCGCCATGTCCAACGAATCCCAAATCCAATCGGAAAAAGAAAAACAACGCAAGTCCGAAGCCGAAGCCAAGCTCGAACTCGGGAAAACCTTGGAATTTTCCAAAGAAAAAAAGGAAGTCATCGCGCGGCTCGGCAAGAAAAAGGAACTCGCGTTCTTGAAATCGCTCGTGGAACGCGGACTGCTCGGCGTATCGACCGCGGAGCGCATCGTCTCGGACGAAAGCCTCGAAACCGAGGAAATCGAGGCAATTTTTGAGAAAATCGACGCCATCGAGCAGGTTCCGGCCATCGAAAAAATCCTCCCGAAGTACCTTCGGCTGACCAAGGACGAATACGTCGAAGCCCTCACGAATGCAAATGCCCGTGCTGCGGCGCTCCGAAAAATCGACGATGCCCTGACCCGGATTTACGAATACGGACACCCCAACGATTTCGCGACCGCGCTCGGGGTGTTTTTCTCGGGGTTCATGATATTGAACCGGCACCTGGTGCTCGTGCAGGAACATACCATCGATATCAAGCATTCCCTTACGACCTAAGCCATTGGACCCAAGGAGAATCCGAAAACTGCGCGACGGCGCCGAATGAAGCGGTCCCGTCGTGTATTGGATGGACCGCGAACAGCGGATTTTTGACAACTGGGCACTGTTCGCGTGCGTCCGGCTCGCCAAACGGAAGGGCGTCGGCGTGGAAATCGTCTTCCATCTCGACGCCGCGCTTTTCCGTGGCACCCTGAGGCAGCTCGACTTCGCCTGCAAGAGTTTGGCGGAGGCGGCTGCGACGGCCCATTCGATTGGGATCCCGTTTCACGTCATCCAGGGCGGAAACACCGCAAGCGACATTGGGGATTTCGTACGGGGCCGCGACGCGAAAATCCTCGTTACGGACATGTCCCCGTTACGGTCTTCCCGACGTTCCAAATCGAAACTGGCAGAAACCATCGAAATCCCGTTCCTCGAGGTCGACGCGCACAACATCGTGCCCGTCTGGCTCGCGTCCCCGAAGCTGGAATACCAGGCCGCGACCTTCCGGCCCAAAATCCACCGCCTGCTGCCGGAATTCCTGGCGGATTTCCCGGAGAAGGAATCGTATAGGATGGGGGAGCCTCTTTCAGGAAACGCCATAGATTTCAAGAAAATCCTCCGCGAGTTCCCCATCGACCGAAGCGTGCTTCCCGTCGATTGGATCGTGCCGGGATCCTCGGCCGCCGAAGCCGCCCTTCCCAAATTCATCTCCGAACGTTCCGCCGGTTACGGCACGCTCCGTAACGATCCGAACGCGAACGCCGGGTCCGACCTCTCCCCGTACCTCCGCTATGGCAATATCGCCCCGCAGAGAGTCGCTCTCGTGGCGAGGGATTCGGATATGCCCGAAGCCGACAAAGCCGCGTTCCTCGAAGAACTCATCGTCCGCCGGGAAGTCGCCGACAATTTTTGCTGGTATTCCCCGGCGTATGACCGGTTTGAAGGCGCGTGGAACTGGGCGCGGGAATCGCTCGAAGCGCACTGGGACGATCCGAGAGAATTCGTCTATTCCCGGGAGCAGTTCGAGCGGGCCGAAACCCACGATTCCCTTTGGAACGCCGCGCAGACGCAGATGGCCAAGACCGGCAAAATGCACGGGTTCCTCCGCATGTACTGGGCGAAGAAAATTCTCGAATGGTCGGAAAATCCCGAAACCGCCATCGCCATCGCCCTGTATCTCAACGATCGCTACGAGTTGGACGGGTGGGATCCGAACGGGTTTACGGGAGTGATGTGGTCCATTTGCGGCGTGCACGACCGCGCCTGGTTCGAGCGCCCGGTGTACGGGAAAATCCGGTATATGAACCGCAACGGGTGCGAGCGGAAATTCGACGTTGGCAGGTATGTCGCGACCTGGACGGGATAATTCCCAACATGGGCATTACTCCCCGCAATAAACGCAATTTTTTCCGTTCGCCTTCGATTGGTACATGGCATCGTCGGCCCGTTTGCAAATATCTTCGGATTTCGTTTCGCTTCCGTCGAATATCGAAATCCCGATACTGGCCGTACACCGGTGTTCCACTCGGATGGCTTCCTGGCGTTCGTCCAACAGTGAAAGCGAATAGGGCCGAGAGAGGGATTCGAGTATTTTTTCCGCGATTTTTTGGGCTAAAACGACCGATTCGGCATGATTTTTGCTAAGTCCGCTCAGAAGAATGACAAATTCATCCCCTCAGATGCGTGCCACCATATCGATTTCCCGTATGGTATTTTTCATGCGATTGGCCGCTTCGATAAGCAACAGGTCTCCAAATCCATGACCATATTGGTCGTTCAGGGGCTTGAAATTGTCGAGATCGATATACATGACGACGCCGTGCATCCCCGTCCGTTTTTGGATAATCATGGATTGTTTGAGTTCTTCCGTGAACAATCTTCGGTTTGGAAGATTCGTGAGTCAATCATGCAACGCCAATTCCAGGACTTGGTCTTGCAGGTTTTTGCGTTCGGTGATATCGTAGAATGTCCCAAACATCAGGATGGGTTTGCCATCGGAAGTCCGTGTAATGACTTTTCCACGATTATGGATCCATATCCAATGCCCGTTCCGATGTCGCATCCGGCAATCGAATTCGTAGTTCGGGAGTTCTCCGGAAAAATGTTTTTTCAGCAATTTCGTCGCTTCCTCCAAATCGTCGGGATGATAGAATTTTTCCCATGTTCGTATGCTTATCGGCTGGATTTCATCCAGGTCGTATCCGAGCAGTCAGGCCCAATGCTCATTGAACACGGTTTCCCCGGTCTGAATGTTCCATTCCCAGGTAGCGACGTTCATCCCCTCGATAATGCTTTCGTATTTCCAAGACATGTTCCGGATTTCCCTCGTAGCATATTCGTGTTCGGAAACGTCCTGTCATTCCGGCATAAGATATGCGACGTGGCCATGCTCGTCAAAAACGGGAGTGATGGTAAAATCGATATAGTGGGGAGTTTCTTCGGTATCGAAATGAATGACGGATTTCCGTACCACCTTTCCTTTCTGGGCTTCGTGAATGGCCTCGATGAGGATATTTTTCGCATTCGGAGAATTGGACCACCAGGCAGTTTCCCAAAACGGTCTCCCCAAGACTTCGTCGATATCGGCCCCGATGAAGTCCAGAGCCGTCTTATTGACTTCGATAAGCATGCCTTTCGGAGACAGGATCCCGATGAGATTCCGTGAGAGGTTGAAGGCGGAGCGAATCCTTTTCTCGCTGGTCTTCGATACGTCGGGAGAACCGTTTGTTTTCTCGGATATCGCCCGATATCCCCCCATTTGGGTCTCCGTAAATGGCGATCGGGTTTTGGTTCATGCCATGATGATCTCGCGTGCTTTTTGGGAAACGGCATTCTGGAGGATTTTGGCTCCGTATCTCTCAAGCAACCGTTCGATTTCCCGTTCGTCTCACAAGGAAACAGGCTCCGGAAGAAGCGTAGGGGCAATTCATAAATCAAATCGGGCGGCATAACCGTTCATACTATCCTAGATAATGTATCGGAAAGACTCTATGAATGACTATTTTGAACAAAAATCGAAATAAGTCAAAAAAATCGAATGAAACGTATACCCAACGGGAATTGGTTTTCGGTATTTTACGGTCACAGATTCGGAATAGATTTTATTTTTCTTCTTTCGGGAGCTTATCGGGAATAAGTGACCGAAGAAAAAAATAAAAGATGTCCGAATATGTGACTGGAAAAAACGGGAAACCAATTCCCGTTGGGTATAATCCCATCCTTTTCTTTTGACACTCTCCCGCGTCTCTTTATACTCTCCGGGCAACTTGACGGAAGCCTTATTATTAATGTGTGTCCACCATGATTTCATTCATCAAAGCCGCCCTCCGAGAAATCGATCACGTAGTGTGGCCGACGGAAGCGGAAACCCGGAAATATTTTACCATCGTGACGATCATGATCGGAATTTCCACCGTCGTACTCTTTACTTTCGGAACCTTCGTTTCCAAGGGGATGTTCGCGATCCGCGCCGTTACCCCTCATGACGTAAGTGCTATAAGTACGGTCAATACGCCGGCGGAAGATATCCTCAAGGACCTGAACCTGAAGAAACAACCCGCAACCGATGCCGCGGTTACCAGCGGACCCGCGGTCGTAACTCCGGCAATGCCGGCGGTTTCCACCGGGGCCGTTTCCACCGAGGCGGTCGCTCCAACGGTCGTCGCTCCGGTCGTTCCCGTGGCATCCACCGGCAGCGTTGCCATTCCCCAGGCCTCTTCCGGAGCCGTTACCGTTCCCGCAAACGCGCCGGCAGTCTCCTCTGGGGCCGCAGTCGTTCCGGTACCCGCAGCCAAGACTTCCACCGGAACCGCTCCGAGCGTTCCCGTTATTCCTAAAAAATAATTCTCCATGTTCGACAGCTTAACCAACGAAGGAGGCGAGTGGTACGTGATCCGGGTAATCTCCGGAACCGAAGAAAACGTCCGGCAATCGCTCATGCAGCGGCGGCAGGCGTTCGGTCTCGAAAAATTCGTCCTCGACGTCTTCGTGCCTACTCACGACACCGTGTCCGTACGGGCCGGAGGCAAGAAAATCGCCAAGAAGAAGAATATTTTCCCCGGATACATCCTCGTGAAAATGCTCGTCACCAACGAGAGCTGGTACATCGTCCGGAACACCCCGAACGTGACCGGATTCCTCGGAGCCGGTACGGTTCCCGTGCCTGTCAAGGGCGAGGAACTCGAACAGCTCAAGGGGGTCCTCTCCGACCGCAGCGAGAAATACACCACCAACATCAAAGTCGGGGACGAGGTGACCATCCTGGTTTCCCCGTTCGAGGGCAGCGAAGGGTTCGTCACGGAAATCAGCGAAGGCAAGGGAACGCTCAAAATCAATATCAACCTCCTCGGCCGCGACACGCCGGTGGAATTGGGATTCTGAAGCGTTAAACCTAAGAAATAACCATGAAAGCGGCCGCTATCGCGCTCTCGGTATTGGTTCTGGCGTTTCTCGTCAACGTGGTGGGAATTTTCATTTTTCCGGCCTACAAGCTCAAGATTCAGGAAGTCGTCGGTACGAAGCCCAAGGTCGAAGCGGAAATGCCAGCAGCATCCAACGCCGCCTACAAAGATGACATTGCCAAACTCCAGGACACGATAGAAAAACTGACGATCGGATTGAATGCCGTCCAAACGGGCAGTATCCAACCCGCGGGAGTTCCGGCAACGGCGATTCCCGCCGTGACCGGTGCGGTACCGGCAAGGCCAAGTATCGGGACGGCCGCCCCTCCGGCGAATGCCCCGGTCGTTCCAACCCAGCCACCGAAACCCAAAGAATATGCGCTCAGCATCCCGCTCCAAGCGAAACTCATGCCCGACGTATTCGTCAAAAAAGGCGATAACAAAGGAATATTCGACATCAAGATTTATACCAACCTCGACTACACGACCTATCGCGATGACAAGCACAAGCTGAACATTTACGCGTTTTCCGACTCCTACTCGGTGATTCTCGCCAATCTCAAGCTGGCGAGCAACGTCTACGTCGTCAAGGAAACGGATTCCTTCTTCGAAGCTTCGTTCTTCCTCAATTCCACCAATGCCAAAGACACCACGATTCGATTCGTTACCGCAATAGAGGGCAAAGCCTACGGATTCGAAGTCCCGAAAGCCTATTACCCCCGACTCAAAAAATTATTAACCAACAAATAACATGGCTAAGAAAACCCTTTTGACCCAATCCGGTCTCTCAGAAATCCAGGCGGAACTCAAGCAGCTCAAGGAAGTGAAGCGGCTCGAAGTCGCCGACAAGCTCAAGGAGGCGATCAGCTTCGGTGACCTGTCGGAAAACTCCGAATACGAGGATGCCCGCAACGAACAGGCGCAGGTCGAGCTTCGCATCATCGAGCTCGAAGAAATCCTCAAGAATTACGAGCTCGTCGACGAAAAGAAGGCGACCCGCAAGAACAAGGGGGTCGGAATCGGGAATACCGTAGCCATCAAGGACGAGGACGGGGAAACCATTACCTACCGAATCGTCGGGCCGACCGAAACGGACATTTTCGAGAACAAGATTTCCAACGAATCTCCAATCGGGGCCGCGCTTATCGGCAAGGAAGTCGGAGAAACCGCCCGGGGAAAATCCCAGGCCGGACCTTTTGAATTTACTATCGTTTCCATAGCGTAATATGACTTTTTTCTGGAACCACCTCTACTTCATCCCGGTAATCGCGTTCTTCGCTTCGGTCGCGATCAAGGGAATCGTTCTCGCACAACAAAAGAAATTCAACGTGAAAAACATGTTCGGATCCGGTGGCATGCCGTCCGTGCATTCCTCGCTCGTTACGTCCCTGACTACCGCGATGGGAATCAAATGGGGCGTTTCGAGCGATATTTTCCTCGTTTGCCTGGTCTTCGCCTGCATCATCATCTACGACGCGCTCAACGTGCGATTCGAAGCAGGACAGCACGCCAAGGCGCTCAACACCCTCGCACAAGACCAGCACGGCGATTGGGAATTCAACGAATCCATCGGGCATTTGCCACGGGAGGCGTTCATCGGAAGCTGTATCGGTATCCTGACCGCGATTTTGCTTTTATCATTCTAATTTTTGTCCACTCCAACATTTTCGATCCACGACGAGGTCCGCATTAAGGAACTGCTTTTGGCCAACGGCCACAAGCCCTTTCGCTATGCCCAGATAGAGAACGCGATCTATAAGAATTTCATTACGGATTTTTCCAAGATCGAAACCCTTCCGAAGGAAATCCGGGAAATCCTCGTGAGGAATTGCCATTACCAGTCGCTCCGCGTGCATTCCAGCTCGACTTCGGCCGACGGTCAGACCACGAAGTTCCTCTTCAAAACGCACGATGACAAAATGATCGAGGCGGTCATTATGCGGCACCTTTCCGGACGGAATACGCTCTGCGTGAGTTCTCAGGCGGGCTGTCCGATGGCCTGCGTCTTTTGTGCGACCGGGAAGCTCGGGCTCATCCGCAACCTCGATTTTTCCGAAATCGTGGAACAGGTCATGTATGCCGCGGATACGCTCGACAAGGAAGGGAGAAAGCTTCGGAACGTCGTCTACATGGGCATGGGGGAGCCGTTTCTCAACTACGAAAACCTCAAGCGTTCCATCGAATCCGTCACGGCCCAGAAAAAGCTCGACATTTCCGTCCGGCGCGTGACGGTGTCGACCTGCGGCATCATTCCGGGCATCGACCGGTTCGCCGACGAGTTCCCTCAGGTGTCGCTCGCCGTCTCGCTCCACGCTCCCAACGACGTGGCCCGCAGCCGCATCATGCCGGTGGAAACTACCTACCCGATCGACCAGCTCATGGCATCGCTCGACCGGTACGTCGAGAAGACGAACAAACGGATTTTTTACGAATACATCATGATTTCCGGGATTACCGACCGGATCGAATATGCCCGCGAACTCGCGGTACTCCTCAAGGACCGCATGGCGCACGTGAACTTCATCCCGTACAATCCGGGCGAGGGCATCATGGGCGACGGGATGCTCCCGACCTCCAGGCTCATCATCGCGAAGTTCCAGCACGAGCTCGAAAAGGCCGGCGTTCCCTCGACGGTCCGCCATACCATGGGCGACGATATCGATGCCGCGTGCGGCCAATTGGCGCTCAAGGAAAACGGGGAGTCGCTTGCCACGGAGCAGGGGCGAAGCATGGGAAAAATATCGTAATCAACCCCATGGAATCCCAGCAATCCATTTTTTCCCTCGTCCGCTCGATGCTGATGGAATACCGTAGCGTATATCCGAAAATCTGGTGGATCGTTCCGGCGACCTTTCTCGTGGTGGCCGCCCAGCTGATCGAGCCGTACGTGTACAAGCTGCTCGTCGATAACCTCTCGGGCACAAAAACCGCGGAAGGGGCAATCGACGTGATTTTGCCAATCGTGGCCTTGTGGTGAGGGACGGTCGTGCTCGCGATCGTCATCGAACTGTTCCGGGATTATTTCTGCCATTACCACATGCACCTCCAATGGGCTCAGGTCTTGGGCAACGGGATGAAAAATTTCCTGAACAAGGACTACGGATTTCATTTGCAAATGAACAACGCCGAGAAAATCAAGATCTTCAACCGGGGGGTTGACGCGACGTACGATATCACGCAAAAGCTCATACTGAACGCCTCCAAATCGGTGCTTTTGCTGATCGGATATGCCGGGCTCGTGCTTTGGTTGAATTGGCAGCTGACCCTGACCCTGATGCTGATAGCGCCGTTCCTGTTCATCGGTCCCGTTTTTCTCGGCAACCGGGTGCATCAGGCCCAGCGGGCCGTTTCCATACTTTGGGACCACGCGTATTCGTTTGCCGGAGACAGCATTACCAACGTACTGGTCGTCAAGCTGTTCCACCGGGTCGACCATACCGAGGAGCTGAATCGGAATTCCGTAATCGCCGCCGCTACCGCCCAGGCGAAACTTAGCTACATTTGGGCTTTTTTGGAAGCGTTTTCCCAGGGAATCAACTTGTTTTTGAGCCTGTTCGTACTCTTGGTTTCCCTGTATTTCTATACCAAGGGACTCGTGGGATTGGGCGATATTATCCTCTTTGTCACGATCGCGAACAAGCTGGCCGCCCCATTTTTGCAATTGGAGAGCATCTATCGGGATTTGGTGCGGTTGACCGCCGATTATTCCAAATACCGCGAAATCCTGGACCTGCCGGGCGAAACGGATTCCGGAAACCGGAAATTTCCGGAATCCTACGAGGCGATACGCTTCGAGAACGTCTCGTTCACGTATCCGAATACCGTTCGGGAAATCATCAAGGGGATGGATTTTTCGATACGTCGGGGCGAAAAAGTCGCGCTCGTCGGGCATACCGGTTCCGGGAAATCCACGGTCGCCAACCTGATCATGAGATTCTACCTGCCGAATTCGGGAACGATTGCCGTCGACGGGAATCCGATAGGGGAGTTCTCTTTGGAAAGCTATCGCCGGCAATTTGCCGCGGTCTTCCAGGATACGACCCTCTTCAACGATACCCTCCGCGCCAACCTGGAATTCGTCCGGGACGGGATCACGACGGAGCAAATCCGGCAGGCCTGCCGCGACGCGAACATCCTGGAATTCGTGGAATCCCTGCCCGAAGGATTCGACACGGTCGTCGGCGAACGCGGGCTCAAGCTCTCGGGCGGGGAGAAGCAGCGTATCGCCATCGCCCGCGCCATGCTCGCCGACCCGGAAGTCCTCATCCTCGACGAAGCGACGTCCGCGCTCGATTCCAAGACCGAAAAACTCGTGTCGGAAAGCCTCGAAAAGCTCATGGCCAACCGCACGAGCGTCATTATCGCCCACCGGCTCTCGACCATCAAGCGGGCCGATCGGATCTATATCCTGGATCAGGGAAAAGTCCTCGGTTCCGGGTCGCACGCGGAACTCTACGAATCGTCTCCCGCGTATCGGGAGATGGTGGATTACCAGAGAAACGGCTTCGTGGAGTAGCGGAAGGAGGTTTTATGCAGCCCCGTTCCCCCGAGAATTTTCTTTTTTGGTCAATTCGGAAATGGTCAATACGGCCGCCGCATATATGTCCCGATGCTCGATCCCGCTGCCGTATTTGGCGACGTTCCCGTTATAATCGCGGAGTTGGAGGTATTGTTTCTGAAAATCCGGATCCTTTTTCAATTTGGCGAGAAATTCTTTTATATCCTTCGTATCGACGTTCGGCATAATGTCCCGTACCCGGCGTGCCACGAGCGAGAGAAAACTTCCGGAACCCAGGACATTGATCCGTTTTTCCACGAAGGCCTGTATTTTTTGGGGAATGCCCTTGGTGTCGATCCGTTCTTTGAGCGCTGCCAGGTAGACGCTTCCTATCGTGATATTCACGAACGGATTGCCATTTTTCGCAATCAATCCCGGTATGAGCCGCCGGATACGGGAATAAGCAGAGGGTCATTCCTGAAAAATCGCTACCAGTTCCTTCAGTTCCTTCGGTGCTTCCGCGGGAATGCTGGAGATATCGATTTTTTTATACCATTCGGCATAGAGTTGCGGGCGCGATTCCAGGTCTCGGATCGGGGATCCCGTCAATTGCATGTAGCCTTTTGATCCCATTATGTTTTTCGCGTCCTGAACGAATCGGGATTCGTGCGCGATAAGCGCACGGGAAAGGGTTTCGTTCAAGCCGAGCGATCCCGTTATTCATTGGAAAAATTCCCCATGGCGCTCATCGAAAGACCGAACGTCATCCCGTAATTTCCTATGGCCGGGATTTTCTTTCGGGCTTGGATTGATCTTGGGACTGGCTCTTTGTACTCATTCGAGACGAGCCTGCGGCGTGATCGAGTCTTTCGAGGCGCCTCCGAATATCCTCAAAGTGGGATCGGAGTTCGTTGAGAGCGAGATCTCCCCATTCGAATCCTGTATGGGGTGGAAATCTGTAGTTTGAAATTCTAGCATGGTACAATCGTATCAGAAGTGCCGGATTATTGCAAAAAAACGATATGCCTAAGCGAATTTGATTCTCGGTAATTTACGGCCATAGATTCGGAACAGGTTGTATTTTTCTTCTTTCGGGAGTTTGTCGGCAATATGCGACCGAAGAAAAAAATAAAAGATATCCATATACGTGACGAGAAAACCGGGAAACCAATTCCTGTTGGGTATATAGGCATTCTGAAGCGCGTTTTAAGAAATTTTTCGCATGCAGTTGCGGAGTTTTTTCATACTACAAGAATCTATTAAGAAAACCCCCGAAAATTCCCCCCGAAAAACCCCCGAAAAACCCCCGAAAATCCCGTCAAAACGATGAAATCCGAAGCCAATTTCGAGCACCGTAGCGAAGCGTGGCAGCGCCACGGTGAGCGAGGAGCGGAAAAATTGACAAGGAGTTCGCGTTTTCACGGGATTTTCCCTTGAAAACGAATCCATTCGTCGTATGATGCAAGTATGCAAATTACCGACGGACTCGTCCAACACATCGACCAAATCGAAACTCTCAAAGCCCAGGGCAAATACCGAGAGTCAAAGGAAATCGTAGAGCGGCTGCTTCTCGATTATACCGACGATTACCGGCTCTACGAAGAGCTGTGCGACATCTACCTGTTCCTGGGGGACCATGCCAAGGCTCACGAGACGATCCTCGTGGCCCGCGGCCTCAACCCGGAATCCGCGACGGGTATGTACCTGCTCGGCTACCTTTCGGTAACCCAGGGGAATTTTACCGAAGGCATCCGGCTTTTGGAACAGGCGAACGCGCTGTTTCCGAACAATCCGGAAATCCTCCGGAACCTCGGCTGGGCCTATACCGTTACCGGAAAGGGCGACCGAGGGGTATTCCTGCTCAAGCGCGCGCTCAATATCGCTCCCGAAGATCCGCTTATCATGGAGGATCTCGCGGTGGCGCTCATTTCCGAGAGCCAATCCATTGACGAGGCGGAAGGCTTGCTCATCCGTGCCGGCAAGGAACACCGGATTGCCGAGCTCAAAGCCCTGATGCACCTTTAGGCCATGGGACTCCACATCAAGACGCTTTCCGGAAATGACCGCTTTTTCGTAATTGATGTCGGCTCGACCCACATCAAGGTATTGCTGTGCGATCTCGAAGAAGGCCAATTGAACATTCTCGAACGAGTTTCTGTCCGCCAGAGCCGCAAGCATATGTTCGGCGGGGATATTTCCGATCTCCAGGGCGTGAGCGAGGCCCTTCAAAAGACTCTCGGCAAGATAGAGAAAAACCGGAAACAAGAGGTACCCGACTGCATTTTTTCCATCCAGTCGCCTTCGCTCGTGACGGATACGTTTTCCATGAATTACGTCCGGGAAAAGGAATCGAGGATTCTGGATATGGAAGAAATCGACAGCATGGTCGCGAAAATCGAACAGAAATCCCTCGAGAAGGCCAAGCCGAAAATCCTTTCTCAAATCATGGAGGACGAGTCGCAGATGAAGCTGATTACCACTTCGCTCACGAGCATTACCATCGACGGTAAAAAAGTGGCAAATCCCATCGGTTTTACCGGCAAGAATATCAGTTTGACCGTCTGCAACGTGTTCATTCCGATGACGACGTTCCACCTGTATTCCACCATCGCCCGGAATATCGATAAAAAAATCCTCTCCTTCGTCCCGACCCCGATAGCGCTTACCAAGGCCCAGGCCGATTCCTTGGAGATTTTTGACCCGAATGGGTTCGTCGATATCGGCTATTCGCTCACGAGTATCACTTTGGAGAATTATTCCGAATTGCTCGGCTCCGTGCAGATACCGATTGGATCGAGCCAATACGAAAACATGTTCGTCCGCAAGTTCCCCAAGCTTTCCCGGCTCGAAATCGAGCACATGATGCAGGGGGATCCGGAAAACCTCTCCAAGGAAGCCAAAAAAATCCAGAAGGACTTCGTCGAGCTTCTCATCCGGGCCATCGTCGTGGCGCTCCGGATGATTTCCAGTCAGTTCCTCCTCAAAAACGTCTATGTTTCGGGGGGGATCGCCCAAGAATGATTCCGCGTGCTGCTCCAGGAAGAGTTCGTCGCCCACTTGGGCCATGGGGTCAAAGTGTATCCCCTCATTCCCGCGGAAGCCGAACTCGATCCCAATTTCTGAGTCGCCTACGCGCTCGCGAAAACCACCCAGGAAATCGTCCGCCACCAGGCCGACCCGATTGCCAGAATCCTTCGTTACGTAATCTACCGTTATGAGTAAAGACCGTCTCGTTGTCGATCCGCATTGGGATATCGTCGAGGCATTCGCCCATATCGATACCCTTGAAGAAGCCGTCATTACCTTGGAAATTTCCGAACCCGGGGTATTTCACAGCAGTTTCGGACTGCGGTTGCTCGTCGACCGTTTTTCGGGAAAAAAATTCCAGATCGTCAGCTCAGACCCGGCCATGAAGCGCATTGCGGAGCGCGTTGGAATCCGGGTATACCCAAAGGCCGAGTCGATAGAATTCGAGCAGGAATATTCCAAAATCCACGTCCTCCGCCATAATTTCACCTCGCTCGAATACCTGTGGTACGAGGTCAAGAAGGGGATTTCCAAACTCAAATACCAATCGAAGAAGAAAAAGCCGAAAACGCTCAAGTACAACCAAGGGCTGGTCGTCGAAACGAACCTGCTCCTCCTGATTGCGGGACTCATCCTTTCCGTTTCCCTCCTCGCGTTTATTTTCTATTTCGCCGTTTCCAAGACGTTCATATACATCACGCCGGACTTCGCGATCAAGACGGTTTCCCAAAATCTCCTCTACTCCGAAAACGAGGCGGAATCGGTGCTCGATACCCGACCGATCATCGCCGTGGAACGCATGGAAAAAACGGTGAACATCGACGAGATTTTCAATATTTCCACCTTCGATACGGCGAGCGTCCGAGCGGCGAAGGGGGAGGTCGAAGTATACAACGAAATGACTTCCGAACAGGTGTTCCGGCCGAATTCCCGGTTCGTCACCCCCGAAGGACTGATCTACCGGAGCCAGGAATGGGTCAAGGTTCCGCCCACGAAAACCACCGGGGAGGAAGTCTCCATCGGCAAGGCCAAAACGATACTGATCGCGGACGGATACGATACTGCCGGCGAGCTCATCGGCGAGCGGGGAAACATCAAGGAAGGCACGCTTCTCGATATTCCGGGCCTCAAATTCAACCGGGACAAGATTTATGCCAAGGCGGTTTCCAATTTTGCCGGAGGACAGAATCCGACTCTCAAGATCGTGACCGCCGACGAAATCACCCGTTCCAGGTCCATTATGGCCGACAAGGTCCGGAGGAAGGCGCTGGACGATCTCAAGGCGGAAATCGCGCAGAAGAATTCGGTTTCCGGAAAAAACTTGGAAGTCCTCGACGTTCCTGAAACCATCAAGTACGGCGAACCAACCATCGAGCTCCTCGATGGCATCAAAGTCGGAGACCGCCGTTCCGAAATCCATATCAGGGCCTCGGTGACGATCACTTCGTATGTATACAACAAGGATACCGCGTTGAGCTACCTTCGGGCCCTCATGAACGAACGACTCCTCTACGGGACCGAACGACTCCACGAAATCCTTCCGGAAAGCCTCAAGATCACGACCATCCTGAGCCGGGCCGACGCTCCGAAATTCGTGCTCCGGGGCACGACGGAACTTTCTTCCACGATTTCCTATAATTTCGAGGACGACGCGAATGCCATTACCAAGCGACTCAAAAATCTCATCGCCGGGCAGACCGTCGAAGAAGCCCTCTCCGTCCTCCAGACCGAAAAAAGCATCGCGAACGTAAATATCCGCCTTTCCCCGTTTTGGCTGACCCGTATCTCATCCAATATCGACAACATCAAGTTCATCATCGAAAAATAATGCTGCACCTCGCATTCGAAACCTCGTGCGACGATACATCCATCGCCCTCATGGACGACGACCGGGTAATACAAATGGTGACCCGGTCGCAATTGACCGAACACCTCGCGACCCAGGGAGTAGTGCCGGAAGTCGCTGCCCGGCTACATGCGAACGTTATTTTTGAGGTCTTGGACGAAGTCTTGCAAGCCGGGGGAGTAACGCTCCGGGACATAGGGTACATCGATTGTACGAGCGAACCGGGACTCCTTCCTTCCCTTATGGTAGGGAAAACCGTAGCGAAAACCCTGTCGTATGGCCTGGGGATCCCCTTGCAATGGATCCACCATATCGAGGGGCATATTTTTGCGAATCTCTTGGAGCGAGGGATCGGGGACATCCCGTTTCCGGCGGTAGTGCTGACCGTATCCTGAGGCCACAACGAGCTGTATCTGTGGAAAAGCCCCTATGAATGGGAACTCCTGGGACAAACCCGGGACGACGCGGCAGGGGAGGCCTTCGACAAGGTCGCGAAAGCCATGGGACTCGGATTTCCCGGGGGTCCGATCGTCGCGAAGTACGCGGGAGAATACTCCGGAACGTTTCGGCGAATTTTCCCGATTCCCCTGTTGGAAGCCGATAGTTTGGATTTTTCTTTTTCTGGGCTCAAGAGCGCGGTCCGTCGGGAAATCGAGTCGCGCCGGGCAGCAAACGCCGGAATCCTGACCGAATCGGATCTCCGGGAAATCGCCTTCGAATTCGAACAATCCATTGTATCCGTCCTCGTTGCCAAGATCGATAGGGCGGCCAAAAAGACGGGAGTTGCCACGATTATGCTTGCCGGGGGCGTGAGCGCTAATGATTTCTTAAGGTGTTCCCTCGAAAAACTCGCGAAAAGAGCATGATATAAGTTCTTCGCTCCGGTGAAAAGGCTCTACAGCATGGACAATGCCGCGATGATCGGGGTTCGCTGACACTACGAGATGACTCGATTTGCCAAAAAATAATTTTTGGATACGATTTGGCTGTATTTTTTTATATATAATTTTTTTTATGGCTAAAACAACAAACACCGGTCTAGCGGATCAGATAAACCCCTCACGGGGGACACCTCCTTCGTATTCCGGCTCAAATGATTCTTGCTCCAGCGGAGAAAGCGGGGGAAACAGCCTTATAGCCTTGCTTATCGTCGTGTGTACCGTTTTGAATATCAGTACCAATTGGTACCTTGCGCGTGCGGCTGCCAACTCGATCAAGCCGACGAATACCACGAACACGACGAACGCCACGAACACGACGATACCAACGGTTTCTAACGCGAATGTGGATGCGGTTGCGGAAACCCTCAAGCAGATCCAGTACGACCAAGCTGGAGGAAAGGATATTTATGATCTCTATATGAAGCTTCAGAAGCTCCAAGCGCAAGGCCAGAAGCAAAAGCTCGAAGAGCAGATCAAATCCCTCGAAGGAGGAACCGCTGCCAATCCAAGCGCCGATACTACTGCTCCTTCCGCAAGCAAGACGCTTACGGACACGCAATACGCCGGAATCTTCAAGGATTCCTACGTGGAAGGCAATTCCAAGGCGGTACTTACTCTCGTGGAATATTCCGATCTCGAGTGCCCGTATTGTATCATGCAGAAGAAGAACGGGACTATCGATTCTCTCAAGAAGAAATACGGAGACAAAATCAACGTGATTTTCAAACCGTTGAATCTCGCCCGTCATCCAGGTTCCGACCAGAAAGGGTGGGCATCCCTTTGTGTGGGTAGGCTTGGCGGTGCCGAGAAGTACTCCAAGTACTACAATACGATCATGGACAAATCCGAATACCAGACCCAGGTCGTGTTCCCGGTCGACCAACTCTCCTCTTTGGCCAAGGAAGTCGGCGTAGATCAGAAGAAATTCGATTCTTGCTACAATGGAAAGGAAACCGAAACCCTCTATAAGAGCTATACTACTGAGGCGCTCGCCTTGAAGATCAACGGTACTCCGTCCACTATGGTAATAAATAACGCGACCAAGTCATTCGACATCGTTTCCGGAGCTGCCCCTGCGGCAAACTTCGAAACCATGATTGACACAATGCTTGCCGCGAAATAACCGACGGAGATGTATTGCAAAACCCTTCCGGAACGGAAGGGTTTTTTGATTGGACGGAATCATTTGTGAATAGTCGTGGATTGCCTCCTTCAAATCGGACGCCAATAAAAAAATCCGGATCGAGCCGGATTTTTTGGGTATCCCGAAGGGCAATTCTTACGAATGCCATCAGGGATTGTTTTTTTTGGACGAATTTCCGACGGCGATTATTTTAATCGGGCGAAAATCGGGTGTCAGAATCCCGGGCGACCGAGCAACGATTGGGAAGGGATTCCCAATGATCTGCTGGCGTCGGAACACGCGTTAACCGTGATAGAAACCCCTTTGAACCAGTGTTTCCAAAAGGCGTTTACGCCTTCTTGGATAATCTTGGTCATCGTGTCGTTCATACCCGTCTTTTTGCACAATTTTTCAGAAAGGCCGATCGCGCAGCATTTTGTCAGGCTTTCATACTGACGCAACCTGATCTTCATTTGGAACTTCTGATCTTCCATGCTGTCATTGAAATCCATTGTTTCCAGCATCTGATTCCGACGTGAGCCGGAGGGGTCATTATTGCGAAAATCCGCATTTTTTTGGCTTGCCATGGTAATTCTCCTATTTTGGGTTAATTTGGCAAAGCCGATTGTTATGATTATTTCAATAATGTCAAATTTTATTTTACAATCGGCGGGAATTGGAAAAATCCCCGAACGGATCGGGGATTTTCTTTGGTTGCCCCATGCGATCGTTCTTTCGAACGACGCGGGGGTCATTGTCTTCCATCGGGATTACGAACGGCGTATTACCGGTGGAACCGCACGTAGAGGACGTGTCGGTCTTCCGACCGTCCCAGTATGAACCGGGAAGGGTTCCCCGTGGCTTTCAGCGCCCGGGAATAGGCTTGCACGGCTTCCGAAACCCCTTTGAACCAAGTGATCCAGAAAGCGCTTACGCCTTCTTGGAGAGCTTTGGTCATCGTGATGTTCCGGCAGGCGTTGGCACTCCAGATTTCCGATATTCCGTCCGCGCTCCGCTTTGATACGTCTTCGAAGCGGCGGAGATTGACTCTCAGGCGGAATGAAGGATCCAGTTTCCTTTCGTTGATGTCGATCGTTTCTACAGCGTGTTTCCTTCGAAAACCGAACGAATCTCGTTTGGCAAAATCCGCATAAAGTAGTTGGGCTACCATGGTAATTTCTCCTATTTGTGGGGTGAGTTCGACCTATGCGATTGTCGTGGAAATGGTGCGGTTGTCAATTTGGATTGGCTTGATTTTCTTCTCGGTTCGTTCAGAATATCCGTTTTCTCTTGCTTCCCGCTATGATTGTGGTAGTATGGGATTCGACTGGCATTTTTATTTTGTTACCATATCTTCTATGGCCAACGACAAAAAAACTTCCCCATCTCGGAAGTTCAAAGGGTTTACCCTCGTCGAGCTAATCGTGGTTATCACGATCCTCGCAATCCTCGGTACCATCGGGTTCCTCGCGATAGGCGGGTATTCCTCCAAAGCGAGGGATTCCGCCCGGATCGGGGATCTTGCCCAGGTTTCCAAGTCCTTGGACCTTTCGCAGGTCGTTTCCGGTTCCTATCCGGTGCCGGACAATTCTTTCCCCGTTACCTATTCGGGCGGGGTGATTTGGAACCAGGGGACCGTCTGACCGAACGTTTTGCAGTACTTTAAGGGCGCTATCGCGGGAGGCGGGATCAACAAGAAGCCATTGGATCCGATGAAGAATACCGAGTACGGCTACTCCTCCCTCGCCGAAGGGAAGGCGTACCAGTTGAAGGCGGAGTACGAAGGGGAGCTGAACCAGTCGGCATCCAATGCGATTCCGATGGTTTCGACCGCGCATGCCGATGCCGGAAATCCCACGATAGCCTACGTCCGGGGAAACTTCGGCGGCATCACCGCCAAGGTTACCGTCGGATCCGCCGTCTACGTCATCGCGGTGCCGAGCATCCTGACGAATACCGGAACGGTCAGCGTTCCCATCGAGATTCGAGGGAACAACGCGCTCTCCGGCACGCTCGTTTTCAATGGCAAGGCGTTGAAAAGCGCGAGTTCCTTCAATCCGAACTCCGTGGTGTTTACCGGTTCGAAAACCCAGTCGAATCCGAGCGGGCTTCCGAGCAGCAGCACGGACATGCTTTCCATGATGGTCGCCATGCGGAACGCGTATTCGACTTCCGATATCAGGGGCAACCAGAATATCGCCGCGCTTGTCGCGACGACCGATTCCGGCGCTTTGCTCAATTTCGCGACGAGCGTGGTCGTCGCCCAGTTCGGGGGAAGCGTGGGGACGAGCAGCAGCGGCACGGGTCCGACGAGCCAGTCGGGATCGTGTACCGGCCTTCCGAGCGGCGCCGTTTTTGCGAACGGGACGACGACGTATAGCACGAGCAGCGCAGCTACTTTGAATTCGGCAACCGCCGGATACGCCTCGGTTCCCGAGTCATGAACCTGCCAGTGGACTTGCGACGTGGGGCTTCCTATCGGATGATCCTGTTCCTGCCCATCGGGAGCCACGTGCGAAACCAAAGGGATCAAATACATTACGGCCGGTACGTATACCTTTACTTTGTCGAGTGACTTGACCGTCTGCGCGGTGGCGGTCGGAGGCGGTGGCGGAGGCGGATATACCTGGTCGAGCGGCGGAGGCGGAGGCGGAGGATTGGGTTGGAAAAATGGCATCGTGCTTGGATCCGGGACGACGTATACCGTCGTGGTCGGGGTCGGAGGCGCGTCTATGTCAAATGCGTATAATGCCGGATCGGAAGGAGGGAACTCGTATTTCAAGGATATGTCGACCGTGGTCGGATATTGAGGGGGGAGGGGAGGGAACGGATCGACGAATTCCACTAATGGTTATGGAGGAGGATACATTGGAAACGGCGGGGGTCGAGGAGGGAATGGGGCTTGGGATTGATCGTGGAATTATGGTGGTGCTGGCGCGGGGTGATACTCGGGTAATTGAGCTGATACATATGCTGGTGGTGTGAGCGGCGGAATTTCGGCACCAGCTGGAGGAGGTTGAGCAGGAGGTTGATATTACTCATCCACTCATGGAGTTCCTGCCGGAGGCGGCGTTTGAATATATGGACAAGGCGCCAGTGGCGCTGCTAATTGACAGTATTTTGGCGGAAGGGGTGGATCGCCGGCAAATGGGACGGGTACGGATGGCGTTGGATGAGAAGGTAGTGGACAAAGCGGATACAAGACCATTACCGGATGATTCCCCGGCGGAGGCGGTGGAGGTTCCGGCACTTCTTATGGCGGAGGCCCCGGCGGCGGCTGAGCCGTCCGACTCATCTGGGGAACTGGACGGAGCTTCCCATCCAGCGCGAGCTAATACGGTAAAAAAATCTCCCTTCGGATATCCGAAGGGAGATTTTTTTCGAACGTTTTTTACTTCTTCCCCAAACACACGAAATATTCCTCGAAACTCCGTTCCCGACACGCCCTCGGCTTGATACGCTTCAAAGTGGTGTATCTCTGTTTGATCGGAGTAATCAATTCCTGGATGTCCTCCCCGACGAATACCTTGAGCACGATATTCCCGCCCATTTTCAGCCAGGGGTCCGCGAATTTCAGGATTTCGATGTTGAGCTCGATGGATCGGTATTGGTCGACACCCTTCATTCCCGTCGTATTCGGCGCGATATCCGAAGTGACCAGGTCGAATTGCTTCACCCCGATGGATTCGCAGAATGCCGCGATTTTCGGCGCGTCGAAAATATCTCCCTGGAGGAGTTTCACGTTCGGGCGGCCGAGGGATTTGATCTTCTGGAGGTCGACCCCGACCGCGAGGCCTTCCGGCCCGATGATCTTGGAGATGACTTGGAGGAAGCTCCCGGGCGCCGAGGCGACGTCGAGGACGCTCATCCCGGGCTTGATGATGTCGAACTGTTCCTGGATTTCGAGGAGCTTGAAGGCGCTGCGGGCCCGGTACCCGAGCTTTTTCGCCTCCAAAAACCATACGTCTTGGACGATATATTGCCCGATTGTTTTCTTTTTCATTGACAGGGGGTTGACTTTTGCTACTATAATCCGTCACACTTTAGTTTAAAGGCATGAAACATCAAGTTATCATTGATAAAATCCTCGAATTGTGGACTTCCAGCCGGTCCATTTTGCTGACGTGAGCCTCCAATTTGGACGGGGACGCGCTCGGTTGCCTGTTGGCGCTCCAGGATTTGGCGGCCGCTCAGGGCAAGGATGCCGTCATCGTGAACGAGAAGCCCCTGTCCACCCTGTACGATTATCTTGGGGTGTCTGGCCGCGTCCTGACGAAGGTCCCCGAGAAACAGTATGACGCGGTGTTCATATGCGATACGGGTTCGTTCGAGATGCTCGGAAACGTCTATACGGATAATCCGGAACTTTTCCAGCTTGCGCCGATCGTGAACGTCGATCACCATGCCTCGTGCTACGGGGATGTCTGTTGGTCGACCTGCGGATATGAGAACACTTCCGCAACGATGATGGTGGCCAGGCTTCTGGAATTTGGTTTCGGACCCCAGTGCATCAACAAAAACATGGCAACGTACCTCTTGCTTGGGCTCTATTACGATACCGAGTGTTTCCGCAACGCGAACACTTCCGCGGAGGGATACCGATTCGCCGCCAAGATGATGGAGTTCTGAGCCGACCACAACCGATTGATACGGAATATGTACCAGAGCACTCTGCCGGCGTACGTTGGATTGTATGGGGAAGTCCTTGCCGCGCTTACGCCCATTCGCGACGGCGAAGGGGTCATCGGCATCGTAACCCGGGAAATGCTCGATCGGAGAAGCATTTCCATTGACAGCCTCGGGAACGAACTGGTCAACGACTATCTCCGGTCCGTAAAGGCCAAATACGTCATACTTCTCAAAGAAACCGGAAAGGGAGGATACAGGATGTCGTTCCGTTCCAAAGACGAAGCCTACGACATGCGGCCCCTTGCCGGAAAATTCTGAGGCGGAGGGCATAGGCTCGCGAGCGGAGCGTTTTCGGATTCGTTCCCCCTCGATGAAATCCTCGATATTTTCAAATCCCATATTTTCTAATCGCTCATTCCGTGGGGGATGCCGAGGAAGTTACGAAAAAATCTCCGGGCGACCGGAGATTTTTTCGGTTTTGAAAAATGCGAAACCGAAAACTACTTGATTTCAACGGTGGCTCCGGCTGCTTCCAGGGATGCTTTGATTTTTTCAGCGTCGGGACGTTCGATGTTTTCCTTGATGGCTCCTCCTGCATCGGCGAGGGCCTTTGCTTCGGCAAGGCCGAGGCCGGTAATTTCTCGGATAACCTTGATTACGGCGATTTTTGAACCTCCCGCGGAAACGAGATTGACGTTGACCGTGGTTTTTTCCTCTTCTTCTACGACTCCGGCTCCGGCAGCGGCAACCGGTGCGGCAGCGGAAACCCCGAACTTGGTTTCCATGGCGGAAACGAGATCGGCGAGTTCGACGATAGTGAGACCTTCTACGAGGTCCATGATTTTTTGCGCGTTAGCGCTGAGCGTGACGTCAGACATAATGTGAAAGTAATGAAGTAGCGTTTTGCGAGGAATATCCTCGTCGAAGCCACCCGCGAGGGGGAGCTTCAGACGAAATTATTCTGCTGCTGGAACTTCCGGAGCCGCTGTGGCTGCAGGGGACTCGACTGTTGCTACATCGGCAACCACCGGGGCTTCCACCGTTTCAACCGGAGCGGGAGCATCGGCTGCAACAAGCTTGGCGAGATCGCCGACCGTTGCCGCGCCCTTCGCGCCCATCTCGGTTTTCGCGCCGTCGAAGAATCGAGCGAGAGCGGAAAGCGGAGACATCATGGAACCGAGGAGTTTCGCAAGGAGGACTTCCCGCGAAGGGAGGCTCGCGAGTTTCGTGGTTTCCACGGCACCGAGGACCCGTCCGTCCATATATCCCCCGACGAATTTGATTTTTTCTTCCTTCCGGAGTTCGAACGCGTACTTGTTGACGATTCCGAGAGGCGCAACCTTATCGCCTTTGGCAATGAGGATGGCAACCGCACCGGGAAGGGTATTGATGTCGATTTCGGCACCGAGAACGTTTTTCATCGCGAGGCAGATGAGCGTTTTCTTGGCTACCATGTATACCGCGTTTTCCTTACGGAGATCGTTCTTCATCTTGCTGACATCGAGAACCGTAAGCTTCTGATTGCTCGTGAATGCGATGGCTTGAGCGTCTTTGATGTGGGCTTCGAGAGTCGCGAGGATTTCTCATTTTCTAGCTTTTGTAACCGCCATGTTGGTATAATTAAGGATTTTGACCCATCAGTCAGAACAAAAAAGTCCGTGCTGAGTCGCACGAACTTTGGCAACCGTGGAGCGAATCAATGATACGCTTCGATTGGTGAGTTCTGTCTCGGAAAGGCTTATTTGGATGCTTTCTGTCTGCGACTGATGTATATGTCGGGGAGAAGTATAGGGAATTTTTTGGGAAGTCAAAAGGAAAAGGGGTTTTTGTAGCTTTGGGCTTTTGGTTCGGGTAATTCCGGCGTAGTTCTTTTGAAGCCTCCTTAGTTTACACAGTAGTATTCGATTTCTGAAATTTGAGTACTGTTCGGCAGATAGGTAGTGTTGCAGGCGGAAGACCATTCTTGGCAACTTGAGCCTTGCCAAGCCGGAGCGCTTGTTCCAATGTCATTTATAAGTACGTCTCCGGCTCCGGAAATATGAAGCCATCGAGTTGGAACATATAAAAAATGATTGGAATAGCCAGAATTCGGATAACCGAACGTAACGGTCGGGCCGCTGAAATGCACGAGGAAGCTGTAAGGATCCGAGGCCATATTTATTGAGGAATTCGCAGACGGCGTATTGTTCATATAGGCTACGAATTTCGTGGAGTTCGCATTGTTAACGACGATCAGTTTTTTATTACAGGAACAATTCGACCACATGGAAGCAACTGACCATCCGCTCGTGGTCGTGTCGTAGCATTTCGATTGAACTCCTATCGGGGTGCGCCCATTGTTGTTGAGTATCCTATCGATTTCTGTAGCCGAAAGAATGCTTGTCTGCGATTGAAGCACGTTCACGCACGAATTTCCGCTGACAGCGTAATTCGTGTCGCATTTCCATTGACAGGTGTTCGTGGTCGGATTGGAATTGTACCCGGCAGATAGGGCATCCTGGGTTGCAGCGTTAGAAACGGAATAGCTCGTTACGTTTCAGTAAAAAAGCGCGTTGGCTGGACGATTGGAACATGCCCCGCTGACGTTATTCGTGTTTCCTCCGCCCCCGCCGCCACTCACGGCGCTCCCCCCGAGCTGCGCGCTCACCAAACTCGTCCCGAAGGATATCAGGTTTCCCGTCGCGGTATTCATGAGCGTCGCAACATTCTGGTTGCCCAGGATATCGCTCGACCCGTACGCGGCCCTGAGCGCGACCATCATATTGTATGTCCCGGTGGAAGTGTCCGGCAATCCGCTCGGGTTCGAGGCCGTCTTCGCCCCGGAATGCACCACCGCCCCAGGAGGGAACGCGCTCGCCCCCCGCAGGGCCTTCCCGTTGAACAGGAGCGACCCCGAAAGCGAGCCTATGGGTGCAGAAGCCCCGGCAACGCTCCCGCTGTTCGTCAGGATGCCCGGGACCGCGAGGACGAAGGTCATGCCCCCCGTGCTCACCTTCGCCGTGAGTCCCCCGAAGTTGCCCCGGACGTAGGCCACGGTGGGGTTCCCGGCCTCGGCGTGGGCGGTGCCCGCGAGGAAGCCGCCGCCCATGGCGTTCTGCGCGAGGTCGCCCTCGTATTCCGCCTTGAGCTGGTACGCTTTCCCTTCCGCGAGGGAAGAGTACCCGTACTCCGTGTTCTTCAGCGGGTCGAGCGGCTTCTCGTTGAGCCCCCCTCCCGCGATCGTCCCCTTGAAGTACTGCGTGACGAGCGCCCCGACCGTCCCCTGGTTCCAGACCGCGCCTCCCGAATAGGTCACGGCGAACGAGCCGTCCGGCAGCGGATAGGAGCCCGATACGACCACGGAAAGGTCCAAAGACTTGGACGCCTGCGCGAGGTCGCCGATGCGGGCGGAGTCGCGGGCGCGGGACGAATATCACCCTATCGAGAGGAAGCCGATGGTACCGAGGATGGCGAGGATAGTGATGACCACGATAAGCTCGACGAGAGTGAAACCTTTGAGCTTCGGAATGATGGAAGGTTTTTTTATGTTTGCCATGATACGTAGGTAAGGAATAAGACAAAATTCGATGAACAGTCTAGAACAGATTGCACGAAAGTAAAATTATGTTTATCAAATCACGATGAAAATACCGTAGACTTTGCATCATGGCGGCAACGGCAAAATTCTGAGTCCATTTCGAGCACCGAAGTGAGCCGGACTGGGGCATGGTGAACAAAGCTCGAAGAATGGACGAGAAGTTCGTATTTTGCAGAGTCTTCTGGAACGAATCAAAAAAACATTAACGTATTCGCAGATTTTTACCCTCCCACAGAACTATCCCTCAAAAGCCACGAACCACCAGCCCTTTTTGAATTAAACCCATACATCCACGATTGGATTCCCCCTATCATTTTCTTTACCTCTCATTGATGCTCTTCCAGTGGCACGGGAATATCCACGATTAATCCTCCGTTGAACAGAGTGGATTCATGGCAATGGTATCACCAGGTTCATTGCGACAAAATGAATGCGACCTTATCTTGATTCATGAGTACGATATTGTTTACGTACGTATCGTAGAGCCTGAAATAAAAGTAGTCGTCGCTGTCGTCGCGAAGGGTCGTTTGGTCCTTTTCCCTGAAAGGATTCTCGGATTTCAGCCCTAATCAGAGAAAATATCCGATTGCGTCCTTGAAAAACCCTATCTGTCCATACACCGAATCCCCTTCACGGGAATACCGGTCGTAAAATACTGCCAAATTCTTTGCATTGTACATATTTCCGAGTGAAGGAGTAAGCCTTAGGAAATATGCATTTTTTTGAGAAGAAAAAAAAGAAAAAATTGTGAAATTATTTCAATTTCTGGAAAACATAGAGATATGCCCAAGAAGAATCGAACTGCCCTACCCTCCCCCCTTCCCCCCGCCCCTCTGCTCAAAAAACACGTGCCGCTCCGTAAACGTGGATTCCAATTTTTTGAAACTGTCCTTGAACACGATCATGAGCCGTTCGGGGTCCGCATACACGATATGCTTCGCAAACGCCTTGCGGCTGGCGAATTCGTCAAATATCCCTTTCTGTTTGAAGAAAACGGGAATCCCGACCGGAAAAATCACGACGTCTGAGGCCGTATCGTCTACCGACGCGATCATCGCAAGCGTGGATTTCGGAAGCTCCACGCCCAGCGACACAAAAATCGGGGCAATCTCCGGAAGCGCGAAACCGAGCTCGTTTTTTGCCCGGATCAGGGTCTCTCGGGTGATTTCCAGAACGATGTGCGTATCGATCCTCTGAAGGAAGGCAAACCGCGCGATCGATTCCAGCTTCTCCGTCGGCGTCCGCAGGCTGAGAAAAATATCCTTGCCCGAAACGTGGTGATCCTCCGAAGCGGAATCGGCAAAGGTCGGAATCGGACCGAAGCGGAAATACGTCGCGTCAAAAAGCGTCACCGAAGCGTTCCGATCCTCGTAATAGTACGAGTATCCGTAGCCGCTTCCGGTCATGTAGTCGATTTCCGATTCCACCAAGTTTCCGGCAATTTCCAGATAGCCGAATCTCGCGAACGTCGTCAAAAACCGTTTCGTGATTTCCCGGCTGGAAAATACCAACACCCGACTCTCGTTCTCTACCTTTCGGTCAAAAGCATAGAGCAGCGCGGTTTGGATTGCGTTGATGGCCATTACGAACGAAGCCGAGTTCTTGAGCAGATACCGGTAAGCGGAGTCCGCGTCCACCCACTTTCCCCGGCTTTCCGCGACCAACGAGAGCCACGCTTTCAAAAAATCGTCCTGGAGTTTGTGTTCGAAAGGCACTGGGGTAAAATTCGAGCTGACGAACCTTTTTGAAACGCGGCCGAGCGGTTCGGCAAAACGTTCGAAATTCTCCAAGCTGTACGTATTCGCAATACCGTTGGCAAAGGGAAGAAAGCCTTGCTTCATATATCAGAGCAAGTGCCCCGGGATCATATCGGCGCTCTTCGGAAACTCTTTTTTTACGAGATTTCCCGTGGTTCGGAAAATATCCGCGATCCCGATGCGGAGATTTTTGAGGAACAGGGAATCCATCGAATGGGAAATGCGTTCGGTCCCCGTGGGCACGTCGGACAAAACGATGGGCGGCTCGGGGTAATTGTCCCGATAGAGCACGGGATGGAAGAATACGGTGATGCCGATAAGGCCATCCTGGAGAAAAATGGCGTTGTTGAGCCACATCGCCACGAAATCATGGGACTGGAACAATAGGCTGACCGGTTTGACAACGCGGTACACATGGGAAAAATCCCGGCATACGAACCCATCTCGAACGAGCGCGTCGTGGAATTCCACGAATTTGCGCCGGTCCGGATACATGGAATCGGAAAGGAATATCTTTTCGAAAACCGTATAGAGGAACGCTTCGTACTTGACGAGCTTCTTGCCCGAAAAATCGCGATACCGGGCATCGAGGTACGGAAAAAGATCCGTTCAGAAGTCATTGCCCTTGAAAACCGACAGTACGTCTCTCACGGACCGCGCTTGAACCCAGTGCATCGATTCGGAATCATTGGCAATCAGGTATGAAAAATAAACGAAAACGGTCTCCACGGTAGCGGTCAGCCCGTCGTGGTCCGGGGTGTCGTCGAGAAACAGCCGTTTCAAAAAAGAAATATCGGAACAGGATTTCTCTATCGTGCCCAAAATCATTTTTCCCTTGTAAAATTCATCCTTTACGCGGACCGCCAAGTCCCGATACGCTTCGGATTTTTTGAATTCGGCGGCACACTCCTCGAACGATTTGAGGGAAATCGGTTCGCAGTAGATCAGGTTGATCAGGTGCTTTTCGAAAAAAAATCGGACGAAATCCGCTTCTTCCGGATAGACGAAAGCATCCTTCCAGCGCTTATCCAAAAAATTCCACATGCTGTCGAACCGGTTCGAGTTTCCGTTAGCGAAGAATTTTGCCAAATCCGGATATCTGGTCGAAAAAACGGGAACGTTATTCTTCCTTATCCGATAGAATAGGCATTTCGATCGGAATTCTTCCGGCATTTCCCGGTAAACGGGAACCTCGCCATCCGGCATGGCGAAAAGAGGATTCTGTTTCATACTCCTGATATTAGGTAATATTGTAATGGTATCCCTGTTCGATCAGGAACAGCTGGCGTTTTTCGGCGAATTCGATCTCCACGCTCCGATCCGTGACGAGATTGTAAAAATTGCCTTCGTTCTTTCCGGCTTTGGGTCGGAGGATTCTCCCGAGCCGCTGGGCTTCTTCCTGGCGGGAACCGTACAGGCCGCTCACCTGGATCAGCACGTTCGCGTCCGGGAGATCGATGGCAAAATTCGCCACGCGGGACAGCAACAGCCGCTGGATTTCCCCCTTGCGGAATTTTTCGAAGAGCAATTCCCGCTTTTCGGGGGACAGTTTTCCGGTGATCATTGGGATGTCCGTCATTTTCTGGATATGTTCCAGCTGTTCGAGGTATTCGCCGATGATCAGGATCCGGTCTTCCGAATGGATATCGATGAGCCGCAGGACTTCGTTCGCCTTTTCGGGACTCGTGGCGGCGATCTTGAAGCGGAGCCGCTTGGAATCCGCCGCGTAATACTCGGCCTGCGTCGCCTCGTCCATCGGCACCCGGCGCTCCGTGCACGAAACCGTGGCGATGAACCCGACGGATTCCAGCTCCTTCCAGGGCATGTCGAACCGCTTCGGGCCGATGAGCCCGAAAATCATCGGTTCTTTGCCGTCTTCCCGAACGAGCGTCGCCGTAAGCCCGAGGCGGCGCTTCGCCTGGAGCGAAGTCGAAAAGCTGAACACCGGGGCCGGCAGCACGTGGACCTCGTCATAGACGATCAGGCCCCAATTCGCCGATTCGAAAATATCGAGGTACTTGAATTCCTTCGTTTCGTTTTCCCGGTACGTCAGCATGGAATACGTGGTAATGGTGATATCCCGCACCTGCCGGTCGTGCGCGGAATATATCCCTACCTGGTCTTCCCGAAGCGACGTACGTGCCAAGATTTCGTGCTTGAACTGGAAGGCGGCATTGGCCGTGGTCGTGATGATAAGGGTTTTCGTCTGCGCTTTTTCGAGCACTCCGATGGCGACGATGGTTTTCCCGCCGCCGCAGGCCAGCACTACCACGCCCGAACCCCCGGTATCGTTGCCGCCCTGCCAAAACGCCTCGACGGCATCCTTTTGGTAGCCCCGCATGCCCCAACCCTCGGTAAGGGAGATTTCGAGCGGCTCCCCCGGCAAAAAACCGATCCGATCCTCCACGGGGAACCCAAGCTCGATCAGATACGCCTTGAGTTTTCCCCGGAATTTTTTGCCGATCCGGTACGTGCCGGCGACGATTTTTTCCTCGACGAATTCGTCGAATCCCCGGAGGTTCGCCACCTCGCGTTCGATATGGGCTTCCCTGATTTTCATGAGAAAAAACAGCTCGGAATCCGGAACGAAGACCACCGAACCGTATCTGGCAATCTGTTCCCGGATGAAAAATTCCACGTTCCTGGGCGTGTCGAAGTCCGAGAACCTCGCGAGGCCTTCGAGGATCCACTGGCTGTCGTATCCGAGAACCGAGGCGTTCCAGAGGGAAACGGCGTCGATTTTGTAAATGTGGATGTGCTCGGGGGTCTTGACCGCGACCGAGAACTTGGACACGAATTCCCGGGCGCTGGGAAAATCCGGTTCGTCGACCCGGAGCATGAGGGTAAAATCGGACTGCGGAATTATGGGCTTGGCGGACATGGGCTATGCGGAAAAATGGCACGATGGTTTCGTACTCGCTGAACTTGTCGGGAGTATAACGAAAATCCCTCGGAACGCGAGGGATTTTTTGAAGAATTTTGTATCGTCCCGTTTCGAATCCGCCCGCTTTCTTCGCCAATTACAAAATTCTACTGGCAAAAAGTCGGGATTCCACCGACTACAGAGAGCTCTGCAAAACGATGAAATCCGAAGTTCATTTCGAGCACCGTAGTGAGCCGTACTGGGGTACGGTGAACGAGGAGCGGAGAAATGGACGAGGAGTTCGCGTTTTGCAGAGCTCTCTACAACGCCGGACGCTCCTTCGCCACGCTCGCGAACAGCATCCGTTCGCTCTCGCTTTCCGGTAGCGATTCCGAGTTCACATAATGCAGGAGCAGGGTCGTGACGATTACGTCGACGAGCATGCTGAGGATGATGAGCACGATTAACGCGATCACGAGATACGAAATCCCGAATATCGGGTTCACGAACCACATGACGAAGATGCTCGAAACGATAACCAATACGATGAGTACCATGAAGAAAAAACCCGTACCGACGTGGAGTATTGCCCGTTCCCCCCAGGTTTTCTTGAACAGCCTCGCGGATTCCTTCACGGCGTCCATGGGTCCCATGTCATGCAAAATCATGAGCGGAAACGCGAAAAACGTCATCAGCGACCACGCGCCTCAGAGCAATCCCACGAGGAATCTGCCGACGAACGAGTCTTCTCAGAAGCGCGATTCGATGATTCGAAGAATCGTGGATACCACCGCGGAAACCAGCGACCACTGGAAAATCTTTCGCAAGTGTTTCACACTGCTGTTGATGCCGTCTCAAAACGCGTTTTCCTGGCCTTCCAGCTTCCTTTTGACCGTCGTGATGATGGCGGTATTGAAAAAACAGGTAACGAACGAACATACCAGATAGAACAGGAACATCAGGACATATTGGAGAATATTCTGGAGTTCGGGCGACAGGCCGGCCATGTCATCCAGATAGAAAAAATGGAACGACGCGAACGACGCGAGCACGAGGAGCGTGGAACACAGGGAAAGCATGGCGTACGCGAGGAGCTCGCCTTCTTGCTTGATATACGAAAAAGCGAGGAGGACGAGCCGATAGCTCGTCGAGAATTTTTCAAACATGGGATTCGGGTTATGAGATATGTTTCCCCCATCGTACCATTACCTGAGGAAAAATTCAAATTATTGGAGTTTGCGAAATATGTTTGGCTCATGCGGGTATCAAAGGAATGCTATCGCTGGCATTTTCTTCAAAGCCATGGGAACCTCTCTTTGTTTTCATCCAGCCGCAAAGTCCCTATCCCCGCTTCAACAGCCCCCACGCGTAGATCATCCTTGCGGCATCGGCACGGGTCGTTCCCCGATTCGGGGAAATGTTCGCCCGGGTATATTTGGTGTCAGCGACGAACTTTTTCAGGGCTCCGTTGACCCCGTATCTATCGTATCCGGCCTGGTAGTCCCCGGTAATCCGGAGGAGCAGGGCGACGAGTTCTACCTTCGTGATCGCGTCGTCAGGGCGGAAGAACCGGCCTCCGGCGATGATGTTGTTCGCTTGGAACGCGGTTATGTACCGCACGGCCGGATCCTTGTTCGGAACGTCCTCGTAGGGCGAATTCGTCCACTCGACGCCTTCGATGTTGAAGACGCCCGCGAGGTAGAGCACCGCTTCGCGCCGGGTCATCGCCTTGGTGGCCCGGAACGTGGATTCGCTCTGGAGCTGTAAGATGGATCGGGATTTGAGATAGGCGGCGGCTTTGGCATAGACCGCCCGGCTCGAAACGTCGGTGAACGCCTGCGATGCCCTGACCGCGGCCACGGAATTCGGCTTGATAACCGGAGGTTCAATCGCCACGGGAGGCGCGACCACGACCGGAGGCGGAGCGACCGGAGCCGCAATCGGACCCGCGAGTTCCGGAGCGACGTAGAAATCGCTTGCGGGGAGAACCGGGGTCGGCGCGATGGCCGGAGCGGGAACTTCCGCGACCGGAGGCACGAGATTGGCAGGAGGCGCAACGACTATTGCCGGAGCCGCCACTGCCACGGAAGCCACGAAATTCTGAGGTGCCGCCGGAGTGCTTGCCGCCACCCTGATTTCCGGTGCGGACGGCGATTGGGCCGCGTACGAGGCATCGAGCAATTTCTGTACGAATTCCATCGGGTTCACGGTATATTTCATGGCGTTTTCCTTGCCGAGCCCCACGTTGACCGCTTCGAAGAAATCAAGCTTGAGCGAACGGAGGTCTTGGAACGAATACGGCCAGTACGCGTGGAACGGCGCGTCGGCATTGTCGATTTGGAAATGGAGGTGCGGCGTGGTCGTAATCCCGGTCATTCCGACCTTGCCGAGCATTTCGCCCTTCGCGATGACGGTTCCCTCGGTCACGCTCGAGGTTTCGAGATGCATGTAGCTCGAATAGTAATTCGAAGCCGGCTTCCCGTTGAAACTCACTCCTTCGTGGCGGATAATCACGTATTTCCCGTCGGCGTTTTCGGTATTTACGACCCTGATAACCACGCCGTTGGCAATGGAAAGCACGGGCGTACCGAGCGGAGAGCGAATGTCAATGGCGAGATGGGAACCATCGTATTCCTTGAAATTCATCCGGTAGCTTCCCATATACGGGGTAATGAACGTCGCGCGAGCCATGAGGGCGATTTTGTCGGTCGCGGAGTCGATTTCGAGGGTCTGGGGGTCATACGACGGCAATTCGATGAAATCGCCCGAGGCGATATCGTCGTAACGGAGCGACTTGGTCATATTGCCGGCGATGAGCCAATTCGGAACGTAGGCGATCGGCCGAACGGTGCCGTCGAACGCCGCGGGCTTGGCGTTCGGGTACTCCAACACGGACCCCTTGAGGAAGGGAAAACCGACGAAAAGGGAAAAATAGAGGACAATCAATCCAAAATTGAACAGCCAAAGGCGGCGGATATTGATCGGGAGGATAACGGAAGCGAACATAGGCGAGAAAAGAACGGAATGATGCTATCACAGTTTTGCCGGCGATGCAAAAAACCATTGGAAGAAACTCGAATTTTCCGATTTTTGCAAGAAATTCCAAAGTATGCTACGATCAAGCCATGCCCGCCATATCGAATTCGAATACCGTGAATCCCGAAAGCGAAAGAATCCTCCGCCATTCCATGATGGGAGCCGTTGTTCCGAGTGCGGCCAAACGGTTGCGTGAGTCCGTCGCGGATCGGGTTTGCGACGCTTTCGAAAGAAAAGCGAGCCCTGGCAACCGAATGGCCAGCGGCGAAGAAAAAATCACCGACCTCATGGCAAGGCTGATCCGGGGCATTCCCGACGAGAACCGGCGAAAGCTGTTCTGGCAACAATGCGAGATCGTCCAATCGTACGTCCAGAAGAAACGCCTCTCGGCGGTTCCGGCCGAGCACATCTCGCTCCTCTTATCGGGCGAATGGAAAAAAATCAACCGGGGACTGGCCAGCGAATCCCTCGGCTCATTGGGCAAACTGGCGGACGAAGTGATTTTTTCACTGGAAAACTCCGTGAGAAAATCCAGGGAAGCGCTCATTGCCGGAAGGAAAGGCTTCGAATTCAAGACGACTCCCAACGGGCTCCGGTACGTTCTGGAAAACACCGGAAGCAAGGGAATCCTCAAGATCGTCTCGATCGAACGGAACAAATTTTCCCAATCGGATATTTTCCGGCTGCTTCGGAGCGACCGGAAAATTGACGAAATCCGGATCCACCCGAACGCGAATTCCGAAACCAAGCGCGCGCTCATGGACATCCTCTCCGAGAACCGACCCCTGCTCGGAATTCTGAGAATCATCCCGGAATGACGGGTGGGAACGTTCGTGATTCGCGGCATAAAATCCGCCAACGACGTGCTTTCCCAACAGACTACCGACAAGGTCCTCGGGAATATCAAGCGGCACCTGACCTTGGAACTCGACCGGAGGTTCGGCGCGGAGACCACCCGTATCACTTCGAGCCACAACAAGATTACCATCGCCCTCCCGAAGGAAACCGCGACCCCCTTCCCGACCCAGGAGGAAATCGACGAAATCGTCCGGAACGCCGTCATGGAAAAGCACGGGATTATCGAGGAAAGCGCCGAACGCTACCACAAATCCCACGAGGAAGTACGGAAAACGCTCGACGGGCTCCATGTCGGAGCCGGGGAATCCCGGGTCGATGCCAGCGGAAACGACCTGTCGAAAATCAGGGCCGTATACGAAAGCGAAATCCATGCCCGTGGCGGCACTACGGGGGAAGCGAGCGTTCAACGGATGCGGGAAATCCAGGATCTCGAAGCGGACTTCGTCAAGGAATTCCGCCATGTCCGGTTCCACAAGTGATCCCAAGACTATCCGTCCGTCATTTTGGATATCCGGGGGAATTTCCGGCCGCACCCGCTGCTTCTGGACATCCTACGGAAACCGGGCGGAATCGAACTCATCGAACCAAGACAGTTGGGAGAAAAAATGTCGAATTACCTCGATGCGCTCAACCGGGAACTCGATTACATCGCTCCGGCATTGGATTTCCCAACCGCTTTCGCGGAAGCCCACGATATCGACCGGCAGTTTCGGGAAAATACCATTTCGCGGGACGCGCTGGAAACGACCTACAAACGCTCGCTTTCCAAACCGGCATTTTTCAGTGCCATCGGGGGGAAAAAATGAGTGTGCGTCATGATCGATATCAAAGGCATGTTCACCAAGAACCACACCGCCTTTTCCCAACTGAACCGCACTATCGCGCAAACGGGCCAAGACGTCCCGCTCATGGAACGGTTGGACGTATTGGGAAACATCACCCGGTCGTTCGTCCGAGGCACCTCCAAAATCAATGCCGCACACGACGGCATCGTGAGCTGCCATGGGGGCGACGAATTCATTTTCTTTTTGGAAGGGGCATCGGGTTCGGATATTCCGAAAATCCTCAAGGAATGCCGGAACGCCCTGGGGAACGAAGGATTCGACATCCGATCGTCCGCACGGGAAGCCATCGGGTCCCAAGCAACCTTCGACGCGCTTGACGGGGAAACGAAAATCGCCAAACTCATCGAGGGTATCGGACGGACGGTGGACGGGGCGGTTCCGGGATTCCTCCGGCACATCGAAGTCTTCGCCGAATCGATGTCCCCCGACTTGGTCGTAAGCGAACTCCTTCGGAACCGCGATACGGTCAAGTCGGCGCTGAACCAAGTGGAATCCGGGAAAAAAATCGTATCCCTATCGGATATCCCCGGGCTCCGAATCCTGATAAGCAAGACCTGACACGATGGAATACGCGTTCAAATCCAGTCTCCGAATTCTCAAAAACCGTAACGAACCACTATGCAAACATCCGCAACCGAAATGCCGAACGGCCGAACGCGAACCCACCGATGAGGGATCGATGCGCTCTTGAACGATTTCGAAACGGAAACCTATCTCAAGGGACAATTCATTCTGGGGATAGCGAGTCCGGAAATACCGGGAGAATTGAATCCCGATTACGCGAAATTTTTCCTGGATCTCTATTTTGACGCGTATCTGAGCGAACGGCAGGAATTCACGATTACCGGGAAAGATATCGGGCGGGTAAACTGGATCGAGTTCATTTCCGACCAGTTGAAATACTTGCACGGGTGCACGGGACTGGTGCTTGCGGACGCGGATCGGTCTGCGCTCTATGCCGAATTCATCGAATATGCCGATTATTACCTCACGAGGGTTATGGAAAAGCGCTCTCCGGCGTTTCCGATTGCGGATGCCACGAAGCATTCGCTGAACGGTATCGTGGAGTAATCCGAAGTCGAATTCGAGCACCGAAGCGAGGCGTGCTGGCAAGCACGCCCGCAAGGATCTCGAGTATCCCCAAGGACCTCGCCAAAACGATGAAATCCGAAGTCGAATTCGAGTACCGAAGCGAGGTGTGCTGACAAGCCATTGAGCGAGGAACTCGAGTATCCCCAAGGACCTCGCCAAAACGATGAAATCCGAAGCTGATTTTGAGCACCGAAGCGAGGCGTGCTGGCAAGCACGTTGAGCGAGGAGCGGAAAAATCAGCAAGGAGTTCGCGTTTTCGCGAGGTCCTACTTGTCGTCGTAGGTGATGCTGAATCCGGTGACTCATCGTTTCCCCTCGGTATCCGACACTTCCCCGGCCAAAAAATCGTACGTGTCGACGTTCGACGCGAATTTTACGATTTTTTTCATTTTGATGGCCGCTCGGTCGAATGCCGGAAGATTGAGATCGAACCTCCGCTCGTCGTTCGCGACGAGATTCACGCGGGGCCCGACTTCCTTGCGGAGCAGGTCGCCGTACCGGGAAATCGCCCAGGCATGGGAAAGGTAGTCGGTATTGCTCTCGTACACGTGGGTGATATCGGAATAGTACGTCTTCCCTACCCCGTCCGAAACGAACGCGATGACGCCGTTCGATACGATTTTCTCGGTAACCATGGACTTGATGCTTCCGGTCTGGACGGCCTTGTTGAGCATGAAATCCGCTGGGTAGGAGCGGCCGTCGACCTCGATGACCGTACGTCCCATGTTGGCGTACGTGAACCGGTTTAGGGAATTGTTGATCAGGAAATCCCCTCGGAGATCGCGCAAATCGACCCGGACCACCGATCCGCCGACTTCGAATTCCATCGCGAAACTCTCGCTCAGGGTATTCGGATTGTTGGATCGTTTCAGGCTTTTGACGAAACCGCCCGGAACGAAGGCATCGCGTATCTGGTCGAATTCGTATTTTTTGGTATCGTTGCGTAAGAGTCCGTCGGCCGCGACGAGCGTATACCGGAAGTGGTGAACCGGGGTGATATTTCCGAACTTTATCAGCTCGACCATGATCGAGTGATCGACCCGGTCGGCGTCCTTGTAGAGCAGGATGAGGCGGTCGCAAAAGTATACGGACCGATACAGGAAAAAATAACACGCGAACAGGGACAGTAAAAATCCGAAGATTGAAAAGTATGTGAGAACGGAACGCGAAATCGCGGGAAATATATTAGAGACCTTTGCAAAACGATGAAATCCGAAGTTCATTTCGAGCACCGTAGTGAGCCGTACTGGGGTACGGTGAACGAGGAGCGGAGAAATGGACGAGGAGTTCGCGTTTTGCAGAGGTCTCATTAGGGTTGAGGGAAGGTGATGTTTCCGGTACTCCCATCTATGGCCACGAATTTCCCGACGTGCGAAACCACGGGAAGCGCCGAGACAACGACGGGAAGACCTCGCTCTCGGGCGATGATGGACAGATGCGAAAGAAAGCCTCCGTGGGAGGAAACGATTCCGAGGACGGACGGGAAATATTTCGTCAGGTTCGGGGATAGCGACTCGGAATAGAGGATTTGCGGCCTCGGATCATCGGTTCGGAACGTGGATTCCGTTACCAGATAGCCCTCCGCCTTGCCGGGAGAAAGCCCGGATGACTTGCCGACTTTTTCCGGAACGAACCGGTTCGAGAGCTTAGGCGGGAGGTGGAAATCGGCGAATTTGTCATATTCCTCCCTTCTCGACCGGCAAAGGGCTTCGTCGAACGATCCGTTCAATATCTCCCTGACGGTATGGAAATAGGAATTTCTCGGGTCCAGGAATCCGGTACCGACGGCTCCGATCAGTTGGCTCCGGAGTTCGCCGAGGTTTTTGACCATCAGTATCCGGGCGTATTCGCGGTATTTCTGATGCGTTATCGCGAGAAACAGGGGCATACTATAGAGACCCCGTCGCCATTCCGTCATGGAATCCCACCATTTGGCGATTTTGTCGGACGCCGGGACTCCGGGCCGATGCGAATCCGTATAAAAATCGCTTTCGTCGGCGATTTCGAGGGTATTTCCGACGAGTCATTCCTCCGTTCGATAGGAAAACGCGGGCACGAATGACGGGGTGAAAAATGACGGATCCGTTCCGAGTACCTCGGAAAAGGGGATTTTTTCGTTCTTCAGCAGGAATTCCAGATTCTTCAAATATTTGGCCGCGAACAGGTTCGTTTCGAAAACGGTTTCGTAATCCGCGAGAAATCGCGCGAGCGCTTCGGCGAACCCCGGGGATTTATCCGAAGCGTTCAGGGAAGTTTCGAGCCGGGACAAGAGCTCCGGGTCGGGTCGGAGATTGGAAATGCGGTACATGTTCGCAAGCGTCGGAAAAGCCGAACGAATGGCCGAAAGGTCGAACGAATGCCCCGTCCCGGAAAATTTCATCGCCGGCAACAGGGTTTTGAGCTCCAAATCGCAGTCGGCGTAGAGCTCGTTCCCCACCGTGCCCAGGAAAACCTGCGGAAAGAACGATACCCGGTATTTCGCATACGTTTTCACGACCGGTCCGTCCTTGCCGTAGATTCTCCCGAGCAACGACAGGGCAAACGGCGTGGGCCGGGGAGCGACTTCCGATATTTCGGTTTTTTCCAGGAAGATCGCGGATTCGGACGGCAGCGTTTCGTCCAAGTACCGCATTTCCCGATATTTCTGCCCGGAAACCGTGGTAATCGGGCGGGTTTGAAGAAATATCAGCTTGCCGTTTTTTACGCACCATTCGATATCCTGGGGAAATCCGAACCGGGTTTCGACGGACTGAAAGATTTTCGCGTCGAACCCGCAAACGCCGAGCGGTTCGTTCCAGTACGCGGAAACCCGTTTGGGGACGATTTTCCCGCTTACCAGGTCTTCGCCCTTGCCTTTGTGGTATTCCAAGACCATTTCCCTCGACCCGTTCGGGTTCCGGGTGAAGCAGACTCCGGAAAATTCCGCCTCGGCGTATTCTTGGACGATAATGGAAAGCATCGACAGATCGCCGTTCAACGGACCCCGAGATTGCTCGATGACCCGGGTAACGGCGGATTCCAATCCATTGGGAAGAACGTTGGTTTCGGTATGGAACTGTCCGGCCATCGAAGCGTTCGTTTGGTCTTCCGAGAGCGCGGAGGAACGCACGGCATAGGAAACCTTCGGGAAACGCTCCCGGATGCCGTCACAGAGTTTTTTCAATTCCACGGCATCGTTCGCAGCCGAAACCACGGCATCCACGGGCACTGCGACGAACGGCGGAACCGGAAAACCGAAATCCGCGAGCCGCTTGAGGTTTTTGGTCTTGCTGCCAAGGTCGCCGCTTTCGTCAGTTGCGTTCAGAGATTCGATAAACATGGTCAAAAAATGAAAATTACGACTCCCAATACCTTCCGAGGGATACCGGAGCGCCGGAGCCTGCCGATGGAACCGTGGGCCGGGACTCCGGAACGGTGTCAGGTACGGAAGATTCGGGCAGCTTTTCCGCTTCGGGATTCGCCGACGTGGGAACGGGCACCCCCTGAAGCCACTGGGCATTTTGCTTTTCCTTCTCCCGGTTCTGGGAGTACTGGTCGTACGAGAAGGCCCCGATAGCGGCAATTGCCAAAATGACCGCGCCGGAAACGATCCAGAAACGCTTACGTCGGTCCAACAACGTCCCCCGGACGAATTGCATGGCAATGGAAAATATCCCCGCCGTCAACGCCAATCCCACCGCGAAAAAAGTCCCGATTTGCGAAGCGACCTGCATGATGAAATCCGGAGGGGGCACGGCAAAAGCGCGATCCGATGCGAAAAGCAAACCAGTCGAGAGACAAACCAGAAAGAGATTGTTGAAGCGCTTCATGCCAGGTGGATAAAATCTATACGCCGTATTCCGAATACAGCATATGGAGTTTGCGAGAAAGTCACGGGGAAAATACAAACTTCGCAGGTTCCATATCGTACCGTTTGCAGAACCCGTTGACCGGCAACGCATTCCAAATACAATCAGAACCAAATTCCACAATACTATATGAAAGATTTCCATTGATTCCCGAGTCCCGAACAAAACAACACGCCCGGGCTGGACGCGGATTTGGAACCCATTATGAAAGACATGCTCTATCCCGAAAAGATCGAGAGAGCTTTCCTTGACAGAATAGCGAGATATGACCTTGACGAAAAGGAAAGAATCATGAGTGCCCTGGGTCTTGCCAAAGCGAAACACGCAACGCAAACGAGGGACGAATGAACCCTGTACGTCTCCCATTGCATATTGGTCGCGAGCCTGCTGATCGACGAATCGGCCGGCGTTAACGAGGTGATTATCGGATTGCTCCACGATACCAGGGAAGATACGGATATCACGGACGAGGAACTGGCCCCCTTCGGCGAAGAGGTGTCGATCGGAACGCTGAAACTTTCCAAAATCCGGGACTGAATAAAAATCCCGACCGGACAATACCTCGGCGAATTGCAAGAAAACGAAAAGTGGATCAGGATAAAATGAGCCGACCGGCTGTGAAATATCTTTTCGCTCCGGTACTGTCCGGATGAGGCGAAAAGAAAGAAATACGAGAAGGAAACCAGGGAGATACTGCTCCCGATTTTTTATGAACGGGCACCGGAATTCGCGAAGAAAATCGAGTCGATCCTGACTTATGTCATGTCCCAAGTACAGTATTCCAAGGAAGAGTTTTCCAGATTGGAAGAACTGAAAAACTTGAAGAAGGGAGCGGGATAACTTGGAACTCGGTGGAGTATTCGGCGAGGAGCCCGCTTTTTGCCCTCCCGAAGCCCCCTAGGAATCCCGGAAAAACGATGAAATCCGAAGTCAATTTCGAGTACCGAAGCGAGGCGTGCTGGCAAGCACGCCCGCAAGGAACGGAGCATTCGGCGAGAAGTCCCCGTTTTGCCCTCCCGAAGCCCCCTAGGAATCCCGGAAAAACGATGAAATCCGACGCTGATTTCGAGCACCGTAGCGAGGCGTACGATAGTACGTTGAGCGAGGAGCACAGAAATCAGCAAGGAGTTCGCGTTTTGCCGGGATTCCTACCCCCCGAACTTGAAGAGCATGACATCGCCGTCAAGTACCACGTACTCCTTCCCTTCCATCCTCACCTTCCCTTTCTCCCGTGCGGCAGACCAGCCTCCGGATTCCACGAGGTCGTTCCATTTGACGACGTCGGCCTTGATGAATTTTTTCTGGAAATCGGTATGGATGACTCCGGCGGCTTCGGGAGCGGTCCAGCCCTTCTTGATGGTCCAAGCGCGGACTTCGATTTCTCCGGCGGTGAAATAGTATTGGAGCCCGAGCAGGTCGTAACAGGTCTTGATGACCGCGTCGGTGGGATTGAACGTGATACCGAGCGATTCGAGGTATTCTTTCCGGTCGGCTTCGGAAAATTCGAGCATTTCCATTTCGAGCTTCGCGCTGATGGGAAGCACCGGGGCATCCGCGGTGATGCCGGTCATGGCCCGGAGTTCGGATTCGGATTTGAGCACCCCGCTTTCGTCGACGTTGACCGCGTAGATGAACGGCTTGTTCGTGAGGAGAAAGAGATCTTTCAGGAGTTCCGTCTCTTCGGGAGTCCGCTCGAAATCGATCGCGAGGGCGCCGGATTCGAGGTGCGGCTTGAGCCGGACGTAGATTTCGGCACGGGCTTTGGCGTCCTTGTCGCCGGAGCGGGCCTTCTTGTCGTTTTCCCCCATCCGTCGCTCCAAGGAGTCCAGATCCGCGATGATGAGCTCCGCGTTGATCACCTCGATATCGCGTTTCGCGTTGACGGAACCGTTCACGTGGTGCACGTTGCTATCGTCGAAGCCGCGGACGACTTGGAGAATGGCATCGACCTGGCGGATGTGCGAAAGGAACTTGTTCCCGAGGCCTTCGCCCTTGGACGCTCATTCCACGAGTCCCGCGATATCGACGAATTCGACGTTCGCCGGGACGATCTTGGAGCCGTTTACCGTGACCCGGAGCTTTTCCAGCCGGTCGTCATGGACGTTGACCACGCCGACGTTCGGCTCGATGGTGCAAAATGGGAAATTGGCCGCTTCCGCCGCGTACGACTTGGTAAGCGCATTGAACAAAGTTGATTTCCCGACGTTGGGAAGCCCGACGATACCTACTTTCATAATTTTTTAAAATGGGTTTTAACTTGACACCACCTCATTCAGGGTAAATCATTATCACATCCCTTAGTAGAGGGTAAGACTGAACTGATTTTTCGAATATGTTTCGCAAAGTAGGTGTCAGGTTAAAACCCATTTTTTTTAATATTGTTCAACGGATTGGGGATTACCTCTTTTTTCCGATGGCGCGGGGACTTCGTTATAGGTGCTGAATACGACGTAAAATCCGACTACCGTTAGAATGAGCAGCATGATGCCGACGAACCTCGTTACGGGACGCACTTGCGTCGAGTATTCCCGGAATTTGTAGATGTGGATCTTGGCAATCAGGTAAAAGCTCCAAACGAGGAACAGGAGGATAACGAGAATTGCGAGGTACAGCCAAAATGCGTTCATGTACGTATCGTATGGGAAAAACCGAAAAAAACAAAAAAACATTTGCTTTCCCCGTAAAACCATCCTAGAATTGCCCTCGTATCTATCCCTCATTTTCAAACATATGCGACCAAACATGAAGCAATCGCTTGCCGCCATTGCCCTCTACGTTACTACCGCTTTTATTTTATTCTGAGCTTCCAGCATGGGCTGATGGTTCCAATCCACCCCGTATACGATGAGAAACGCGACGAGCGATGCCCTCCTGTCGAGTCTCACCCAAGGAAAAGGCGCCGAAATGCTCGACAAGATGATCGCCAAAGTGAAAGCCAATGCCCTTGCCAAAGGCGGAACCCCCGTAAACGCAGCCCTCTATGCCGGCCATATCGACGGTTACCTCGCCAAGGTCGACCAGCTCGACAATACGATAAAAGCACAATACGGACCGGATTATTCGTTTATTTTCCAATACGTTTATCCTAGGGTGTACGAGTTGAGAAATCAAGGTGGCGAAACGATAGGAGGAACGACTGCGGCAACTACGACTCAGACCCAGACGGTCACCCAGACCCAAACCGTCGCCCAGACCACGGACGGAACGGGCACCCAAACAAACAGCGGGGTAAGCGTCGAACTGGCGAAAGCTTGTGGAAACGGAGCTGCCGTCCTTGCCAACGAAACTATCCAGCAATACGCTGACCGAACCGGAAATCTCTGCGACGTTCGCCTGTGCCTCACGGGATTCGTGCTTTCTACCGACAATAGAAACTGTATCGACAAAACGCTGATCGGGGCGATAGACCGAGAGGAAATCCATACCAAAAATCTCTCTGCCGTACTGTACACGGGCGAAAACCGACCAGAGTTGAAATGAACGATGAGCGCGATCGGCTTCTATGACGATCGGGGAATCCTCCTTACGAATGCCAATTTTAGCCCCGACATTATCCTTAAAGGATTGATAAAATTCAACATCAGCAAGTCCCAACTGTCCGAACTTGCCGACAAGCTCGATGCGAAAGGTGCCAAGTACAAACCGAATCAGATGTATGCCGGATCCGATGCCGGAATCGATCTTCGGGATCTCGCAAACGGCGGATACGGAACGGCCTATGACTGGACGGTGGATAACCTATGTTCGCAAAAAGGCCCTGGGGCATGCGAAAAGATCGCGGAGAATAAAAAATTTGCCACGGAACAGGGATTGAAAAAGAATCCGAGCATAACCCGGTAGAACCGAGCGACGATATCATCATGATTCTGCCCTTTGAACCGTATTGCCCCATATTTCGCATATGGGGTTTTCTTATGGATACGGTGTGGGGTATCATGGGGATTCAGTGGCCCACTATGCGGTACGATGTCATGGGAACCCGGTGATCCGCTATGCGGTACGCGGCCGGTCTCAAGGATGCGGATTATACCCAACGGGAATTGGTTTCCCGGTTTTTCCAGTCACATATCCGGACATCGTTTATTTTTTTCTTCGGTCACTTATTCCCGATAAGCTCCCGAAAGAAGAAAAATAAAACCTGTTCCGAATCTATGACCGTAAAACACCGAAAACCAATTCCCGTTGGGTATATTCCGGGAACCGAGGATGGAAGAGATCGGAGCCGATTCGGTTTGAAAATAGCCATTTCGCAATACTGCATGACTATTTTAATGTCCGTATTGGAAACACTATGCTGGATATCGGTTCAAAAAAACCTACACCGGCGCAATCAGCGTAAAATACTCGTTTTTCTTCTTCAGCCACCGCGGCGACTGCCGGCAGAGATTGTCGGAATCTCGCATGTCAAAGAGGAATTCCTTAATCCCTTCTTCCAAGAAAATCGTATTCTGGCTCCCCTTCACGAAAATGACTTTCTGTCATTCGATTTCGTAGAGTATTTCCCGAATCCTCTGTCCCGCGATTTTGGAATTGGAAAAATGGCACACCCGGGCTTCCCCGAGGAATTCCCGAAGCCTCCCCGCAACATATTTGCCCATATCTTCGCCGACCAACACCACGAAGGATGGGGCGAGCGAAACGATCTTCTCGGCAATGTCACGGTGGAGTTCTTCGGAATCCCTTCCCAGCTCGCGCATATCGCCGAGGAACAGGCACTTGTGGAGTTCCGACGGCAATTCCGCGAGGTACTCGATGCCGGCGGATATCGATTCGTGGCTGCCGTTATAGCTGCCGTCGATAATGGTCGTCTCGTTGACCCCCTGGAGGATCGACCCCCTCCCCTTCTGGGGCACGAGATCCTCGAAGACCGAAGTGATTTCCCGGATGTCCCGCCCAAGGAACTGAGCGAGAGCGAATACCGGCAAGATATTGTAAGATTGATGGGAGCCGACCACCGGCACCTTGACGGGAATGCAGACGTTCACGAGTTCTACGTCGAAGACGAGTCATTCGAGCGTCGATTGGACGTTGACGGCCCGGAAATCCACCGGTTCTACCGATTTGCGGCCGACCGAAAGCACGTGTTCGTGAGGATGTTCGGAAAGGTAGCGTCGAATTTTCGAGTCGTCGGCGTTGATGACGCAGTTTTTAGATTTCGGAATGAGTTTGAGCTTTTCGGCCACATACTGGTCGTAGCTCTCGAAGTTCGCGACGTGGTTGCGGGATATCGCGAGCATCACCGCGACGTCCGGTTCGCAGATGGACGTGAGGAAATCCATTTCCCCGGGATGGTCGATCCCGTATTCGAGTACGAGGTACTTCGGGTATTCTCTCGCGAAAAACGCGAGCCAGAGTCCCTTGAAAAATACTGCGATCCACATGAAGGGATTGCTGTGCGGCGAAGAGGATTGCATTATGGTCAACGGCACGCCGAATTCCCCGTTGTAATTGTGGACGGACACTCCAACCGAATACGTGCCATACAAGGCTCCGAGCGCGTCGGAAAGGAAATGCGCCGCCGTGGATTTGCCGACGGTTCCCGTAATCGCTACCACGTACGGACGATGGCGCTTGATGATTTGCGCAGAAATCGCGCGGAGGATTTTTAGTACGAGTGTTTTCATAAAACCCGCCAAGTATAGCCATCTAAATCATAAGTCAAAAGATAGATATTTTCGGGATTGTTTGGAGACTAAATCTGGTTTCCCGGTTTTCTCGTCACATATTCGGATATCCTTTCTCCTTTTCTTGGTCACGTATTGCCGATAGCTCCAGAAAGAAGAAAAAAATAATCCATTCCGAATCTATGAACATACGGTACCGAAAACCAAACTCGCTTGGGCATAATTGCGAAATCCGCTCCCGAAACGTTTTGGATTCTTTGGGCAATGATGAAATTGAAGTCGACTGTGAGCACCACAGCGAGCCGTAGCAATGCCACGGTGAGCGAGGAACGGAAAAATCGGCGAGAAGTCCGAATTTTGCATAGATTTAGAAAGTCTATTTGCGTTCACGCAAAACTCTCTATAATGGATTCATAATATTCGTTACTCCTCGCTTATGGCGCAAATTACCAAAGATGGTTTCGTATTTACCATTATAGATGAAATAGAACAGCAGTACTCGGAACTCGTAAAACTCGTCCTCGCGACGGAGAGCATGGACAACTCAGAGAAACAATACTGGTTCGACATTCTCCCTTCCATGACGGACGATCAGATCGACCGACTCTTCGACATTCTCGAAACCGAACGGAAAAAATTGGAGGAATTGGAAATCCGATACCAGGAAGAAATCCGCAACCTCAACGAAAAGCACCTCATCGAATGGCAGGAATTCCAATCCAAAGATACCCGGGACAAGGTATCGCAAGCCGAAGCGAAAGACAAGAAAAACGATGATACGGACGGCATCCTCGACATGCTCAATAACATCTAACCAACAAAGTCCGATCCAATCGGACTTTTTGTAATTTATGCTTACCTCACGCATCTACAAGCACCACCCCGACGAAACCATCATCCAAGTCTCCACCAAGCGCATCCAACTCAACGACCGTTCCACGCTCTATTTCCAGATTTTCGCGGAACAGAGCGCGGTTATCGCGTTATTGGAATCCCAGATCGTGGAACTGAGCGCCGACTACCAGCTCCACAAGGAAACCGAGGAGTCCTTCTTTTCGAAGCTGCTCGCGTGAATCAATCGGCTGATTCACGCCCAGACGAACACGTTTTCGAGATCGGGACTGCGGGCCTTCCTCGGAATCGTCCGGGGGCCGGAACTGCTGTTTTCCATCTGCGGAAACTACCAGGCCTACCTCCAGCAGGACGACCACATCGTCAACATCGCGGACGGCATGAGCTCCAACGACATGGAGTTCTCCTACGTATCCAACGGGATCATCCAACCGGGCAACAGCCTCTTTGTCTCGAACCGCGACCTCCTGAGCTTCCTGACCAAGGAAGACCTGGAGGAATTCATTCTCGACCACGACCCGTCCATCATCGAGAACCTGATTTCCCGGGAAGCCCCGGAAGAAGTGGTCGATTGCCTGCTATTTTTCTACGAAGAAAATTCCATTGCTGAACCGCTCAGGCGCTTCGGGCGTTCGGGACCGAGTTTTTTGGATTCCACCCAGGAACTCGTAGGAAGCGGATACCAGTCCGTTGCCGGGAAAATCAAGACCTTGGGATTGGCGGAACGCTACGAATCGGCCATTTCCCACCCGAAAGTCCAGGCTTTCTTCAAAAGGAAGGGCGTCCGGGTAACGATGATCGGACTCGGGCTCATCGTTTCCATTTCGCTCCTCGTCCTAATCGTCCGATCGGTGTTCTATACGAGCATGACCACCGCCGTTCCGGAAGAATACAAATCGAAGCTCATCGAAGCGGAACAGATTATCGGCAAATCCACGCGGGACATGACTAACCGGGAACTTTTCAAAGAAAACATTTCCAAAGCCGAAGCCCTCGTCTTCGAAGTCCGAGACAAAAAAATGTTCGCTAACGACGTCAAGGGCCTCCTGGACAAGATTTCCGTCCTCAAGCGCCAGCTTAACGGTATAGAAAGCATCAGCCTCGATACCAAGCCCGTGGATTTCGTCCTCCCGGAAAACACCGCGCCGATCGCGCTCCTCGAAAACGCCAAAAAGAAATATATCGTTTCCACAAAGGGGGTTTTCGGGCCGTTCGTCAAGGGGACCGAAACGAAATTCGTTGCCTTTCCGGATCAGGAAACCGCAAAAAGCGCCGATATCACCACGGAAGGGGTCGTCTACGCCCTTACGAACAACAACAAAATCGTCAAATACGCCAAGGGCGAATTCTCCTATGTCAACGTCGAAGGGCAGACGACCTGGGAAGCAAGCACGAGCATTAAGGCGTTCATTGGCAATATCTACCTCCTCTCCGAGGACGGGACCCAGATTTTCAAGCACCGCCCCGGAGTCGTCGGCTTCAGCGCGAAAATGCCCATGATCGAGGGTTCGCTTATGGGAAAAAGCCTCCTGGACTTCACGATCGACGGCGGGTTCTATGCGCTCCAATCCGACCTTAGCGTCGAGAAATACACGACCGCTCCGAGCTTCGCCCGAGCCGGGGTCCTCCTCAACAAATTGCCCGACAACTACCGGATTTCCGGAGACCACCCTTCCAAGATTTATACGGTTTCGAATTCGAATTTCGTCTATATGCTCATCGATGGCCGGGTATGGATTTTCGAGCCGGATTCCAAGACTTTCAAAAACGTCCGCGGAATCAAATACGTCGGGCAGGTAGAGGTTACCGGGCAAACCGTCAGCTCCCTGCTGGCCCCGAAGGACGGAGAAATCAACATGGTGACCGAGAAGGGCATATCCAATGTCAAATTCGAGGTATCCGACGGCAAAATCATCCTCCGCTAATGCTCTACATAACGGAAGGGATCCTCATGGAAAAAACCGAAATCCGCGACCGCGAAAAATCCTTGCTGATACTGAGCAAGGATTTCGGGAAAATGCGGGGCTTCTACAAGGAATCCCCCAAAGCCACCCCGAGCGACATCGGCAACGTCGTGGAAGTCGCCATCGAACGGAAGTGAGAAACGAACCGCATCAGGACCTGCCGGCCCAAAAGCCGCTTCCGCATATCCTGACTCGGGTTCGAAAGCGTGCACAAGTTCCTCCTCATCCTGGCCTTCTGCAAGCGTCAGGTACCGGACGGCGGTGGCGACGGGGCGATCTACCGGGATCTGGTTTCCCTCGTGCAGCTGTCGGAAGATCACGATCCGGAATATCTGCTCTTCCTCTGCGAAGCGCGGCTCCTGTCCCTCTTCCAGCACTGGCCCGAACGCCTGGACCATCCCACGCTTGAGAAGATCCGGAACCTTTCCGCCGACCATCCCCTCGGGGAACTCGTCAAAATCCGGGGGATTCCCCCCGAACTCTACGAAACCGCCCACTTATACTTTCTCCAATCGATACCATGAACGAATTCCTTTACGTAGCCGTCGGCGTACTCTGAGCCATCCTCGGGAGCTTCGCCTCCGCCATCATCCCCCGCATCCGCGAAAAGCAGGATTTCGTCGCGGCGAGGAGTGAGTGTCCGAACTGCCACCATGAGCTCGGGGTATTCGACCTCTTCCCCATCCTCTCCTACGCGTCGCTCCTCGGCAAGTGCCGCTACTGCCAGGCAAAAATCCCGCCGTACCATTTTTATCTGGAACTCAGCATGGTGGCGGGATTCCTCCTGATCGCCATGAAATTCGTCGACATGACCGAAATCGTCGCGGGCAACCGGGGCGAACTCGCGAAGCTGATTTTTTTGCTCGTGTCGATGTTCGTCACGGTGGCATTCACGGCGTACGACCTGCTCTATCTGGAGATTCCCGACGAGTTCATGATCCCGTTCCTCATCATCGTGTTTTTCCTGCTGAGCGGGGCACAATTCCTGCCGCCGGGCACGTTCGGGCATTTCGTCCCGTTCACGGATTATGAATTCCTTAACCTGCCGCTGTATCAGGCGTTTCTCTGAGGTTTGCCGATTTTTATTTTCTTCTACCTCCAGCGGCTGGTTTCCAATGGGGAATGGATCGGGGGAGGAGACCTGCGGGTTGCTATTTTCATGGGATTCGTGGCCGGCGCAAAAATCGCCTGGCTCGGACTGTTTCTCTCCTATATCATCGGGAGCGTCGTCGGGGTAACCCTCTTGTACATCTACAAGCAAAAGGGCATGCAAGTGCCGTTTTGACCGTTTCTCGCCTGCGGACTCTGGATTGCCCTGATATGGAACGAACCGATACTCAGCTGGTATTTAAAATTAGTAATAGTATAATTTTTGAAATAGTCAATACATCGCGAACCGACAAGCGAAAAAAAGAGCGTATACTCATGTCAATTCCAAACAAAAAATATGTCAGATTCCAAAAAAATAGCCGCCGTCCGAGACCTTATCGAAAGCGCGCAGAAATCGATTGCCACCGCCCGAAAGATCCTCTCTGCCATGGGAGACGAAGAAGTGGACTCGGCCGAGGCGGAAGTAGACCTCAGCGGACTCCAGAGCTACAAGAGCGGTCCCAACAAGATCGTGGAAGGCGTGTTCACGGGCGAGGCTATGCTCGGCTCCGACGGGAACATCTACCCGGTCCCCCAGAACTACGCGTCCAAGTCCCACCTCGTACAGGGAAGCAAACTCAAAGCCACCATCGGCGCCGACGGCAAGATCACCTACAAGATCATCGAGGAAATCCCGCACGATACCCAGGTCGGGCTCATCACGATGAACCGGGACAAATACCAGGTCGTCTCCGAAGGCAAAACCTACAACGTCCTCACGGCGAGCATTACCTTCCTCAAAGCGAACATCGGCGACAGCGTTTCGCTCCGCCTCCCTCGGGGCAAGGAAGCGACGTATGCCACGCTTGAAGCCGTCATACCGAAAGAAGCCTAATTTTACCTCCCACTAATCTTTCCCCCCATGAGACGCGGATGAACCAATAGAACTAGCCCACTTTCCCTTGCCGTGCCGATAATCGTCGCAGTAATCATTTTTGTCATCATCGTGAAAGCGGTAATGAACATCGGAGCGAACAGCACGACCACCGACGCGAACAAAGCCACGGTCGGTACCGACGCCGTGAACGTCCTTCCGGCAAAGGACGCCAAAGTGAGCATTTATATGTCTTCTTCCGATTTCGGCAAGGAAATCACCGGGCCGACAAAAATGTTCCCGACCGACAAGATGGTACGGATCACGAGCGGCGAAAGCGAAGTGGAAATCGAATGATCCACGGCCAAGATATCCATCGAAACGCTCAGCGAACTTTCGTACAAAGGAAAAATATCCAACGTCCAAACCTTCGAGCTTCTTAACGGCTACGTGTGGATGGACATGCCGAACGGGGATGCCGCGCTGGGTCTCAAATTCTTCCAGACGAAGTTCGCCCCCGGTACCATCGTTATCGCGAGCCAGAACACCCGGGCCAGCAATCTCTACGTCATCAAGGGAGAAGCCGAAGTCAAAACCGAGGGCGGGACGGCCCGGGTAGCGAGCGGTCAGATGATTTCCCTCCTCCAATCCGAAACCAAGAATTCCAACCTCGGCGACAAACTCGCTCCGCTGGACGATTTCGTGAAGCAATCGAGCATCTTCAAGCGCAAGGACGGGGCTACGCTCCTCGCCGCTTCGGATTCGACCGCAGTGACTTCCGGAACGAGCGGTACCGGAATCGACAACGCGCTCAATACCTCCATTTCGAACAAAGTCATATCCGTCACGTATCCGGAAGACCAGATGACCGTGGAAACCGAAAAAATCACCATCGAAGGAAAAATCCTGAGCCCGAACGTCAAAAAACTGAAAATCGGGAAATTCGAAGCGAAAATCCTCGCGGATCAGAATACGTTTTCCCTCAAGGACTACATCCTCACCGACTCGGTCAACTTCGTGAATTACCAGGCTTTCGACGCGGCCGGAGGCATCGTGGAAACCGGGGTCGTCACCGTGAACCTCAACAAGAAGTCCGTTACGATCAAAAAACCCGACGTCATCAACTACCCGGTGTCCAGCAAGGATTTCAAGATCGTTTTTCCGGGGGACAACCCGTACAAGACGACCGATTCCTCGGTAAAAATCCGCGGTTCCTTCAAGCCGGACTTGGTCAAATTCATCCGGGTCAACAATTACCAGCTCCAGCAGTTCAAGCAGTTCGGAACCAGTTGGACGTATAATGCGAGCATCGACAACGGAAATATGGAAGAAGGGGTGAACGAATACCTGATTACCTACTACGGAACGGACGATTCCATTCTCTATACCAGCAAGATCTATATCGTCAAAGAGAAGGTCGCTCCCGTCGTGATTCCCGGCGTGGAAACCCCCGCGAAGACTTCTACCTCATCCCTTGTGCCCGTACCGCCGACGCCGATCAAAACCGCATCCGGTTCCAATCTTTAATCCTTCCGCATGAAAATAAAAAACTCCGATACGAGGTTTTCCCTCTTGGACCGCTGTGGCAACTCCATCATAGAAGTCATGGTGGTAATAGTCGTAGTGACCACGGGAATTGTGGGATCCTACCAGATCGCCTTCCGGGGAAACAGCATGTCGGCTTCAACGGAAGACCGCATCAAGGCCATCAATATCGCCCGGGAATGATTGGAAATCTTGGAAAACATCCGGGATTCCAACTGGGTGAAACTGTCGAGCGATTACAAGGGCTGCTGGGACGTGTTGAACTACGACGTGCACTGCATCGGGAGCAGTACGGGCGCCAGCGCTATCAAAATGATCCCGGGGTCCTACGTGACTTCGAGGCGGGCGAACGATACCTGGACGCTCATCCCCGCGGTCGCCGGCGGTACCGGGGCCGTATACCGAGCGAAGTTTCCGGTATATCTGGACAGCTACGGGCTCGTGACGCAGACGGGAGCCGCGGGATTGCCGATCTGCACCCCGAAAATCACCGACGATTGCCTTACCCGGTTCACCCGGGAAATCGTCATCACCCGGCCAGCGAACTATTCGGAAATAGTGGCGGAGTCCGTCGTTACCTGGACGGAACCGGGAAGGGCGATCCCGTACGAGATACGGATTCCCTACACGCTGACCAACTGGAAATACGAGTTTTACAAGGATTAGCTACAGTATCGCCAATCGAACCTACGAGCACTTGAGGCTCGTAGGTTATTGGTGGGATTATCATCCTGTCCATGGCGACTCCTACTCGTCCATCACCTCGAATTCCTTTTCCGCGACCAAAAGCGTCCCCTCCGAAAATTTCGAGGTCAGCTTGATTTTGTAGGTTCCGCTTTTTTCGAAAACGTGGACTGGGGCTGGTTCGGAATCAGTGGGCGTTCCGTCTCAAAAATCCCAGGAATACGACTCGATTTGCCCTATGGTGCCTTCTTTGACTCGGAATTCGGCCTCCTTTCCGGAGGTTCCCTGGGATATGCCGCTCTCGATTTCGAGCTTCTTCGCAAGCTCCTTGACGACGAGTTTCCGGGAAATGGATTCTTTGGCCCCGTCGGTCTTTACGACGGTCAGCTTTACGGTGTATTCCCCGGGTATCGTATACCGGTAAATTTTTACCGCCTCGCCTTCTGACAAGGGTTTCCCTTCCCCGAAATCGAATACGAACTTCGCGATTTTTCCTGACCGAACCATCGTGCCCGAAGCGTCGAATTTCACGTCGACGGTAGCATACAGGTTGTCCAGCGCGTTGTTTCCATCGGAAGCTACCTCAAGGATAGGGACGATTTCTCGGGACTTTCCCTCGATAATAATCTTTTCCGTGGCTTTCGTCTCTTCGGTCGTACCGACTTTTACGAACACATAGGAAACGTATACCTCGTACTGTTTCTCCTCGACGAAATCCGCTTCGATCCGTGTCCCTTTCCTTTCCTTGCCATCGACCTTCCAGAGCACTTCCTTCATTTCGTATCACGGGTTCGTTACCACGACGTTCTTGGCATCGAAAACCACCTTCACCGGGAGCCGTATATCCTGTACCCGATAGGCTCCGTAATCGTGATCATAGGTGTCGGAAATAAGGCCCTTTCCTTCCTCGTCTTCGACGATCAGCAGGGAATTCGATCCCTTCTTGATAAGCTGCAACGGTCGGATAATATCGATTTTTTCGGTGAAGGTTACGGAGTTCTTTTCCGTATCGGTTACCACGGCGTTTATCTTGAAGCTTCCGTAGCTCGGAAACGTGTATTCTATGTTTTTTTCCTGTCAGATAGGCATGGTACTGTCTCAGATGAACCATTTGACCGTATCGATGTCAGCCCCGTTCTTCGTCTTGAGATCGGATATCTCCAATGCGTATTTCGAAGGATCGACCAAATCCTGCGTGGCTTTGAGTTTCCCCTGAATGACGCTCGCCGATTTTCCGGGAATGCCAAATATCCTTTCGCATCAATCCCTTTCCCTCTTCGGAACCCGGACTTCGAGACACAGGCTTTGTTCCGCATCTTGGATGCGAACGCTGAATCTCGGATCTTCCGAAGAAACCACGTCGAACTCCGGTCACATCCGCCATTTCACGTTTCCTATTTTCTGTATTTCCGTAGCATCGAACAGGTAAGTCGTAGTAGCTTTTTGAACGGAAACCGTCCCGATCAGCCGGACTTCCGGCAAAACCATGTCCACGCGCCTCGGTTCGTTGGAAAGGCGATCCGTCCCCTTGTAATATCCGGAAGGGGAATAGTTTTGCGATTTCGTATATTCGCAAGTAATACTGGTATCGGCCAGGGGATCCGCCCCTTCGTGCTTGACGGCGGCATTGCCGCAATCGAGATAGAATCACTCCACGTCCAGGGTTTTGGATGCATACTTCACGTCGGAGGAAAGGTCGTATTTGAGCGTGATCGGACCGATGAGATTGTTCAGATCTATCTGATCCGCCACTTTCGTATATTTACTGGAAAGCAGGAGCGTATTGTCATATATGATTACTCCGCCATATGGTCGGACGAAATCCTGGGCTCCGATCTTTTCGAACAGAAACGCCCAAAAACCGATATTGGAGAAGAGGACGATACCGACGAACACCGAAGAAACGATATAGATGGCCCGTTTCTTCAGATTTCCCCTCGAAAGGTATACTTTGAACAAGCAGAAGATGAACAGCGTGCTGAACGAGAACGTCAGAGTGCCGAATATCCCATTGACGAGATTGGACAACAGCGTTTTCACATCGGAAAGTTTGATTCCGAATCCTATGAAAAACTTCGCCTGTTCCGGATTGAAAACGATGTATGCCAGGAACGAACCGAAGAAAATGAGGGATACGAACAAGAGCGCGCCCATGATTCTCAGTATCTGTGCGGGGGTGACCACCTTTCTCTTGATGACGACCGGAGGCACTCCGGGAACCTCTCCGCCGGCAGCCGGCGCTGAGGCAGCGCTGGTTAGGACCTGATCCAACATACTGGAACCGGGATTCAGGATCATGGACACGGGCGGAACGGGAACAACCGGAGGCGGCATTGCCGGTACGGCTGCGGGATTTGGCATCGGTACGGGAGCCTGATAGAAAGCCTGGGGTACCGGAACCGCATTCGGAATCGCGACGGGAACCGGTTGGTTGAGCAGGGCACTCGCGGGAATAAATCCCGGAGCGGGATACGGGGATGGCTGAGCCGGGGCGACCGTTGGCATTGCCACTGGAGGAGTCGGCAAAGGCACCGCTACGGGCGGTATCGGAGCCACGGGCATGACGGGTACGGGAACGGGATTGGCGACCCGTGCCGGCTGTGGTACCATCGGAGCCGAGAGGATCTCATCCAGAAAACTCGGGCGTCCGGGGGATTCTTCCGGGGTATCCGGAGTCGTAGCATCGTTATTCATACGGAAAAATTAGAATCGGGAAGTTATTTGAGCCAATCGGGAAGATCGTCGATATTGGCCGTGGGCTGGATTTCCGGCAACGGCGTGGAAGCTTTGGGCTTTTTGGGCTTCGGGGCTTTTACCGCGACTTCCTTCGGGGCAGACTCCCCTATTGGCATCTCATTTTCCGAAACGGGCGCGGATGGCGGAAATCCGAAGTTTTTTATCGTATCCGCATCGCCGAAGACGTCATCGTCTTTGGGAACCGAAGGTGGCACGGGTTCGGAAACCTGCGGAGGTACCGGAGAAAAATTTTTTAGCCAATCGGGGAGGTCGTCGCTCACTGGTTCGGGAGCTGGTGTCGGCTGGACCGCATCCACGGCAACGTCTGCCGGTTCAGTCTGGATTGACGAATATACGGGGGTTTCCACTTCGGTTGCGGGGGGTTCCGCGAAAGGCTGGGGAACTGGCGCGACCGGCGTTTCGACAACGGCATTGGAACCCACGAGCCAGCTCGGTAGCTCGGACTCGGTTGGAATTGCGGGAGCGACGGGTTCCGCAGCCATCCTGGAAACCGGTTCGATCGCTGCCGGGACTGCCTGGACTGCCGGAGTTTCCGGAACGCTCGTCAACCGGTCGGTCGTGCTCTTGAGCCAGTCCGGAATCTCTTCGTTGGAGCTCTGGGCCGATGGTTCGAACATGGCCATGGGATCGACAACCGGAGGTATCGGGGTCAAGACCGGGCGGGGAACCTGCTGGGCTGCCGGAGGGGAGAACGTAGAGACGGATCCGAGCAGATCTCCATTCTGCGGCCTCGGTACCGGGGTCGGAGTGGGAACAACGATCGGTGGCGGAACCGTGACCGGCATTGGAATCGTGACCGGCGTTGGAATTATTGTCGGTGGTATCGCGGGCGTTACCACCGGAGCCGGCTTTGGCGCGTTAGCCGGGATCGCGGACTTACCCTTGCCGAAGACCCGTTCGATAATGAAATCTTGGAAACCGAGGCTTCCGTTCTTGTTTACAATTTTGAAGAAGACGAACAAAAGAATCACGGCACCGATGACGATTCCGATAATCCAAGCGAACACCTTCAGGATATTCATCAGCAGTCCGCTCAATTTCGTCGTGGAAACGACCGGGGGAGCCGGGGTGATCTGTTCCGCCGGGATATTCTTGCTTCCTCCGTAAATAATGACCCGGAGCTGTTCTTTGAGAATCAGCTTGTCGCTGTCGGGAATGTTTTTGTCATCTTTGATGTATCCGAGGATTTTTTCTCAAATGCCGCGATTCAGTTCGATATTCGTCGGATGGGAGAGGATTTCCCCGATCAAACCTCCTTTCCCGTCCTCCCCGAAGATTTCCGCATATTGCGGATTGCTCTTGGGAATGAGCTTTTCGAGCACGCTCGTCGCGAGCCCGATATCGTCTTTGGTTTCCGAATCCGTAAGGAGGAAGCTGTCGAGGATGGTCAGGAACTCGTTTTTCAGGTCGTCTTTGATCGGGAGTTCCGAAACGGCCAACTGGAAATCGATGATCGATTTGGTCTTTTCCCGATCGTCCGACCAGTTCTCCTGGAGTTGACCGAAAATCTGCATCAGCTTTACCCGCTCCCCTTCCGGAGCCTTGTTCGCAATCAGATCCTTGAGAGTCGCGAGACCGGCCTTTTCCTTGTCCGTGAGGGTGGTAGGAACTTTCGGTTCCGGCTTTTTCTCCGTAGCGGCCCCCTCATCGACATACGCGAGCACGATTTTGATATCGCGGGACCCCTTCTTCTTGCCAGAACCGTCCAGCAAGACGATCCGGATCGTCCGCTCCTTCTTGGAGTCGAAATTCTTGATGGTGAACGGGGAACCGTTCGTATAAGAATCCATCCCTTTGTTATCGGCATCGTCCGCGGAATCGCCGTTGAGATCGGTATCTACCTTGATGTCCGAATCTATGGCGAATTTGGCGATTCCCTCGTTCTGTCCGGGATAGACGAATACCGCGGTCGTCTTGCTTTCTACCGTGATAGTATTTTTCTCGTCGTCGAGCTTCGGATAGGAAAACACGTTCACGGCGTTCTTGGAATCCGCGATTTTTTTGGCATTGATAACGTCTTTTTTGAGCGTTACGGTGGTCGTTTTGGTACTGGAACCGTCACCGACTTCGAGGGTCACTTCCCGTTGGTCGACCTCTTCGGGAAACGTCACGACAAAGCTGTCCGGATTTTCGGAAGTCGAATCGCCAACGGTCCACTTCACTTTGGAATATACCCCCGTCGTGGTATTGAAGAGCGCGTAGGTATTCCCGACGGCCTCGTATTCGAGATTCGGAACGATTTCGTTGGTCACGACGATCTGCTGGTACTTGGTATTGGAAATCCCCCGATACAGGGCTTTGACCTTCATATTGAAGTTCCCCGGCGTCGAAAACTTGTGTTTGACGGTGGATTCGGAAGTGGTTTCGTCATAAAATCCGTCGCCGTCGAAGTCCCACTTGAATTCCACGTCTTTCGACAAATCCTTTCCGATGACGTTTTTTACCGTGGTTTGGAACGTTACTTCGTCTTCCACCTGGATTTGCGAACTCGAAGTCTTGAGGGTAATGAGCGGCGTATTGATATTGTCGCTCGCGAGCGTAATGGAATAGCGTTCTTCCCGGGCGGTCTCGGAATTGATTTTCGCCCCGTTGGAATCCTCCATGGTCACCGCGAAGAAGTATTTCCCGTTGATTTTCGGAACCACGAACGTGGTTTTGGATGATTTCGTGATACGGAAATCCTGAGGTTCCGGGTCGCTGTCGGTGTAATAGTACCAAAGATAGGAAACGATTACCCCGTCGGCATCGGCGGCATTGTTCAGCGCGACGTTCACCACGACCGGATCTACCTCCGTCTTGTCGGCCGTGACCGTCAGGGAGGCAAACGTCGGAAGCGCGTTTTCCACCTTGATGAAAATGACGGAGTTACTGGACTTGTTCGATTTCTGCGATTGGACGGACAAGGTTACCGGGAAACATCCGAGTTCGTCGAATTTGTACGAGAAATCCCGTTGCGTGGAAGTTTTTCCCTGGTATTTCCAGGTATAGTCGAGATTGTCGGTCGTACCGTCGGTATTCACGCTTTCTCCGCCGGAAATGCTGATGGAATCGGTTCGGTTGACCACGTACGCTTCCCCCGAAGAGCAGGCGTCCTCGGTCATTTCCAACAGGTCCGTTCCCCGGCTCACCCCGATGACCGCCATGGGAGTATCGGTTTCTGAAATGTACACTTTGCGGGCGATGGAGTTGGAATTGCCCGCGTCGGCATTCCCGCGAACCGTAAGCCGGACATCAAAAATTCCGGATTTCTTGTAAGTATGGGTAGTCTGGGCCTCGCTGGTATTTTCCTTTTCGCCATCCCCGTAGTCCCATTCGAAAACGGTAGCTTCCTTGGATTCCGCCACGAGCGCCACGCGCGTTCCGAGCTGGGAAATCTTCGGGGTGGTAATCAGCTTGACCGACAGGAGGGATTCGACCTGGAAGTCTTTCTTCTCCTGGGTGGTTTTTCCCTGTTCGTTGGTAATGTCGAGGAGTATGGCGTGGGTTCCCTTGGTAGTGAACGTGTATTGCCCGAGCATGCCGTTGCGAAGGCTGTTGTCGAGTTCTACCCGTTCTCCGTCGATCGTCCAATTGAACGAGAGCTTGCTGGCATCGAGGCTGTCCGGGTCGAAACTCCGGGTCGCGTCAAACTGGAGCGTGTTCGGCATTTCCGAATTGATGGGCTTCACTTCGAAACTCGCGACCGGATTTTTGGAATCGATCTGGATCCGCATATTGTCGGTATCTTCCTTGCCGCCGGAAGAGGTCGTCTTCAATTTGACGATGTAATCCCCCATCCGCGGAAACTTGTAGTTGATGGATTGGTTCTTGGTAACGAACAGGGATTTACCGGAATCGGCTTCCATGATGCTCCATTCGTACGTGAGAAGGGCATTGGAAAGATTGCTCGTAGCGCTGAACTTGAAATCGTCCCCCGCGAAGCCGGTGGTTTTGTCGGTCCGGATGGAAGCGATCGGATCCTGGGATACGAGGCGGATGACTTTTTCGATGCCCGCCGCGTTTTCGTTGGTGGTAACCTTGAGACGGATCGTGTAGATGCCCTCTTGCGAGTATACCTGGCGTTCGAGACGCGGAGTACCGTTATAGGAAATGATGTTCCCGTTGCCGAAATCCCATTCCGTCTTCATGATGGTGGCTCCGGCTGCCGGAGTGCTCGATGAAGCGTCGATGACCAATCCCGCCCGGCCCTGGTTGGGGGTAATCTTGAACGTGTCAACGCTGCTCGCGTTCGCGCCGTTGATGAAGAGCAAAATATTGGCGAGCTTCGGGAGCACCTGGATTTCTTGGGTTCCGCTGAACGGCATGACGTCAACCTTTCCCTTGGAATTCCTGCTGGCGGAAATGATATCGAGATTGACCGTATAGAGCGATTCGCTGGAAAACTTATATCCGACGGACGGGCCCTTGCCGAGCACCTGCCGGGTATTTCCCGCTCAGCGAATCCACCAGATGTAGTTGGACTCCGGAATCGTTACGCCGGAAGGATCCCGGGCTTCCACGGCCCGGAGCGTGGTCGTAAACGGAGCGTTTCCCGATGCGGGAGTCGCGGTGATTTTCGCGGTGATCGTGCCGACCTGGATTTTGGAAACAAAATCCTTGAGCGCGGCAATGAGCCGTTCGTTGTAGACTTCGTTATCGGGGAATTTCTTGATGAGTTCGATCTGGTTGAGGACCTCGTTGGCCAAATTGTTGTTGAAGGTCGCTTTGGAATCGGAAAACGTATCCTTGGACTGTTCAATGGCTTCTTTGAGGAGATTGAGACTCTTCGTAGAAAATTTTTGGTCTACGGTGATTTCCCTCCCCATGCTTTCCACGATGGTATTGATTCTGGCCCGGTAGTATTCGAAACCCCTGGTATCGTTCGCGGCGAACGCCGAATCTATCCGAAACGGATTGCCGATTCCCCGAATAAGGGAAGAATGGTTGATCAGGCCTTTGCCGGTCGAAGTGCCGTCGCCGATGATGAACGAGGTAATGGCCCAGGCGAAAAATATCACGAGCAGCCCGAGAACGGCCCGGAAAATGATTTTCTTCGCCGTTTTGACTTTTTCATCGTCGCCGGCCGCGGTCAGTATGGAAAAACCGGCCCAGATGATCAGTATGACGACGATCAGGGTAAGGAATCCGAGGACATAGACGATTACTTTCTGTATGTAGACGGAAAAGGAATCGGTGGTCTCGATGCTGGTAATCCCGGTTTTGACGACTTCCGTGCCTTTGTCGATCGTACAATCGTTCGGATCGCTGCAATACGGGACTACGGGGTCCGAACTCGTACACAGCAAGCAAAACGCGGAAGCCGTAGGAATGAGGAAAGCGCTTCGGAGACTTCTGAAAAATGATGAAATCCGAAGCTGATTTTGAGCACCGAAGTGAGACGTACTTACGTGCGTTGAACGAGGAGCGGAAAAATCAGCGAGGAGTTCGCCTTTTGCAGAAGTCTCTCCAGCGAGAAACGGGGATGTCAGCATGACCAACATGATGATGAATCGCACCAAACGAAGCATATTCATGAAATTTATAGAGTAATGAGCAAAAACTGCCTTGCCCTTACACTATCATACACCGGCTTGGAAAGCAAAAAAAGCTAGTTTTCGCAGGATACTTCGAATCCGGAACGATCCAAGAGCTGTTTTTTCCTGCAGGCCACCTTTTTTTGGACGGAATCGAGAATCGTTTGAGCGTCCGGTTCCACGGCTCCCAAGGCCTGTCCGAACGACTGTTCGAATTCCGAAGTGAGTCCGCTGTCAAAATTCACGAGTTTGATTTCCTGGACCGGGATAAAGCTGTCAATCTGTACCCAGGGGAAATCCTTGTTCATGACCCGCTTGTCTTCCTTGAGGGTTTCGAGCACGTCGTTACGCGCCGGAACATACTGCGGAAAACTCTGGGAATAGAGGTCTCCGGCCGATTTGGTCGTCAGGTATCACACGAAATCCCCAGCCGCGCTCAGGTTAAGGGAGTATTTGGAAACCGCGAAGTAGTTGAATTTCGCGAGGTTGACCTTTTTTCCGGACTGGTATTGGGGAACGGGCGCGGAACGCAAATCCTTCTTGTTGAGTTCGGAATCGTTCCCTACCCGCTTTATCGAATACTCGATTTCCCGGAGCAACGAAGGATACCCAAAAACGATACTGAGCTTTCCCATGGCAAAGAGATCCGTCGTGGAAAAATTTTTCTTATCCATGTCCGCCTTGAGCGAAGCGAGTCCGGAAGACTCGCCGGAAGCCGAGGGCTTCGCGTATTTGAGGTAGGAATCCAGGCCCTTCACGGCCGACGACTCGCCGACGCGGGCGACGGAATCGACATCGTTTTGTACTAGGAACAGGCTTGCGACCGCGGGTGCCTGGGTAATGTATTTGGAACCGAGTCCCAACGCTACCGGGGCATTCTCGGCATTGACCAGAAACGATGCGTCGAACTCTTCCCAGGTCGCGGGGACGGAACTGTCGAGCACGGCCCGGTTGTAATACGCCCCCATCGTCTCATATCCAAGCGGGGCGCCACGGAGCTTCATAAGCTGGATTTCCAATCACTTGTCGTTTTTGGAAGGGGTGATTTCGAGGAGCGGGTCGAAGAACCGATTCAGGTTCCGGGACAGGTCCTGGCCGTCGAAATAGCTGTCGGGGATAGGCTCGATCTTGGATTCGAGCAGGCCGGCTCCCGTGGAAGGGACGACGAAAACGTCGGGGGAATTGCCATCGGCGATAACGTTCACGAGGGATCGTTCGTAGTCCTCGTAGTTCGCGAATTTCGTGAAAATCACGTTCGTATCCTTATAGTCGGGCTTCTGTTTCTTGAAATCCTCAATAATCGGATCGAATCCCGCCGTTTCGTCCCCGACGACCCAGACGGTGATTTCCTTGGGTCATTTCGTTCCGGTGCCGGTCTTCTTTCCACCGGAATATACGAGCATGGCAATGACCAGTCCGAGCACGATCAATCCTACGGCGGCGAATATGGCGACTTTTTTTGGAGACATGGGAATATCTAAATGGGATAATTTGGAACTAGGCGAGATGCTCTAGGAGCAGTTTTTGAACACGTTCGAGTTCTTTGGGATCAGCCTGCGGCTTAGGTGCGAAGAGGACTTCGTCCATGCCGTTCGCCGGGATAACGTGCAGGTGCGCGTGGGGAACCTCGAAACCGAGCACATGGTAGGTGGCCCTCGAGGTACCGAAAGCCTTCTTGCCGGCATTGGCGATTTTTTTGGCGATCTGGAACACTTCGCCGTAAAACGGCTCCGGGAGATCGTCGATGGCATCGACCGCCAGCTTCGGCACGACGAGGACATGGCCCGGTTGCAGGGGGTGGATATCGAGGAACGCGAGGACGTAGGGAGACTCGTAAATCTTGTAACAAGGGATTTCGCCCTCGATGATTTTGGTAAAAATGGTTTTTGACATGGAAAGAGTATACTCGGAAACCGCGTACTTTTCAAATTTACAAATCGCGAGTTTTCTTTACAATCCCCCCTTTATACGAACAAAGGCATGCACGACCACAAAACCACCTTCTACGTCAAGACGTTCGGATGCCAGATGAACTACGCGGATTCGGAAAAAATCCACCGCGTGCTCATGCAGTCCGGATGCCTGAAAACGCTCGATCCCGCGCAGGCGGACATCGTCATAATCAACACCTGTTCGGTACGGCAGAAGGGCGAGGACCGAGTATTCGGGTTCGTCCGGGAAATCCGGAAGGCCGCGAAAAAATCCGGAAGGACTCCCGTTATCGGCGTCACCGGATGCATGACCCGAAAAACCGGGATGGCGAAACGGTACTTGGAAAATACCCAACGTGACCAGGTGTATGCCATCAGCCTGCTCGGCGGAGAAGGGAATTTTTGGAACTGGGACGATCCGCTGCTATTGCGGACGGACGATATCGACTTCGTATTCCGGATCGAGGAAACGGGGCACGTCTGCAAAATGCTCAGCATAATCCTCGACCGGGATTTCGGGAACGACGAGAAGTGGGAAGAATACCTGAAGATATCGCAGGTGGCATCCGGCACGGCATCGTCCAACGTCATCATCCAAACCGGATGCGATAACTACTGTTCGTTTTGCATCGTCCCGTACACGAGGGGACGGGAACTCTCCCGGCCGATCGCGGAAATCGCGGAAGAAGCCCGGAAATCGGTGGCGGAGTGAGCTACGGAAATCACGCTCCTCGGGCAGAACGTCAACAGCTACGGCAAACTAACGCGGAAAAAGCTCTGGAATGAATCCGCGCTTACTTGGGACAAGGCCGATATCGTCACGCCGTTCCGGGAACTGCTCGACGAACTCGGGGAAATCCCGGGACTCGACCGTATCCGCTTCACTTCGAGCAATCCGCACGACATGACCGCGGATATCCTGAACGCGCACTTCGAGATTCCCGCGCTCTGCCACTATCTCCACTTCGCGCTCCAATCCGGATCCGACGCGATGCTCCAGCGGATGAACCGCAAACATACGTACGCGGATTTCAAGGCCCAGCTCGACTATCTCCGGTCGAGGGATCCGCTGTTTTCGATTTCCACGGACATTATCGTCGGCTTCCCGGGAGAAACCTTGGAAGAATTCGAAGCGACGGCCCGGGCGATGCGGGAATGCGAATTCGATTTTGCCTACGTGGCCCGATACAGCGAGCGGAACGGAACCGTCGCGTCCAAGCTCGGCGACGATATTTCCGCTTCGGAAAAGGCACGGAGATGGTCGGTGCTCAACGATATCCTCCGGGATTCCGTCCGTAACCGGAACCTGCTTATGGTGGGACGGCGGGAAGAAGTGATGATTTCGGGAACCGGGCCGGAAGGCATTTGGGTGGGGAGGACGAGGAATTTCAAGGAAGTGCATCTGCCACGGAATCCGGATTTGCGGATCGGGATGATCGTGGTGGCGGATATTACGGATTTGGATGGGTGGGCGCTGAGAGGAGCGTTGGCAACACCCGTTCCATAGCGGAAACCTCCGTATCTCCCCCATACGACACCTTCCGGAAATCTTTCAAGGATTCGATAACCTTTTCGAGATCCGCGAGTTCCGACTCCGTCAAAAGCACGTGTCCGGGATTGATTTTACGGTATTCCACGGCATTGTGATACTGGTGGTCGAAGGAAGAAATCCCGAGCGGGACCATGACGATGCGGAGACCGAAAAGTTCGCATTCCGCGAGGGTGGTGGCCGCGGCCCGGACAATCGCGATATCCGCGTCGGCATAGGCTCCGGCGAGCTCCTCGTGGAAAAACCACTTCTTCACATAGACATTTGGATACCGGGCGAACCGCTCGAAAAAATGCTCGTTGAGCGTACCGAGCGCGACCGTGAAATGGACGTTCGGGAATTTTGCCACGCAGGCGAGCAGTTGTTCGAAAATCATGGTGGATCCAAGTCCCCCGCATTGGACGACTATCCTGGTCGAATACCCGTCGGCCTTTCGGGCGAACGGGTGGGAAGCGATATATTCCGTAAAAATGGGATCTATCCACTGTCCGACGAATTCGGTGGGGGTCCTGGGGAAAAACCGGGCGGCTCCCGCGAATCCGAGAAATACCCGTTTGGCGAAAAATCCGACCACGCGGTTCGTGAGTCACGGGATCGTGTCCGACTCGTGGACGTAGAGCGGGATCCCCATGATCCGGGCGCAGATTCCGACCGGCAAAGCCACTCCCCCGCCCTTGCAAAAAATCGCCGTCGGTTGGATATTCGTGAGCGCCTGGTACGATTGGAAGAGCGACTTGAGGAAAAAATACGGCTGCAGGAGGTTCCTGAACGAAAACTGGCGCCGGAATTTGAGTCCCTGGACCGGGTAGAACTCGATTTGGTGTTCGCGGGCCTTGTTTTCGTCCATGCCACCGGCCTCGCCAATCCAGACGCAGTCGATGCCGAGCGAATGCTTGAGGCGGTCGTGGAGCATGACGATGGGCAGGATGTGACCGCCTGAGCCGCCGCCGATGCACGCGATTTTTGCCATGGGTGGGAGCTCCGGGACTGCGGAAGCATCGCCGGTGGACGAGATTTTTGCCATGGATGGGATCCCCGGGACTGCGTAAGCGTCGCCGATGCATGCGATTTCTGCCATAGACGGTGGCTCTCAGTTTGTTGAAGCGTCTCCATGGCAGGAGATTTTTCCGACAGCCGGAACCCCACGGTCCGAGGGAGCCGGGGATCTGTCGCCGTTACGCGCGGTTTTAGCCATGGTGGAGAGAGTATTGTCCGGAGATATTTCGCGCGATAGTACCCAGGATCTCCATTTTTCCAAGTTCTATCTGGATTTCTCGGATGTCGGACCGGAGGGAATCCGCGAGGGCATCGATGGAGAGCGGGTTCCCATCGAGCGCGACGAGGATATTCCGCTCCAGAGGCGTCTGCGAACCGGCATCGGACTCGCGGGCCCGGTTTTCCGGGGAAACCTCGGTCAACCCGTATTCGTCGAGGATATCATCTGGGGAAAGGAGCAGCTTCGCGGAAGCGTTCTGGATAAGCCGGTTCGCCCCGAGCGAATTCCTGCGGGAGATATCGGACGGCACGGCGAACACGTCCTTCCCCATTTCGAGCGCCAGTTGGGCCGTGATAAGCGAGCCGGAGCGCTCTTTGGCTTCCACGACGACGAGGCCTCGGGAGAGTCCGGCGATGATTTCGTTCCGCTGGGGAAAAGTGTACGGGGCCGCGGGCGTACCGACGGGAAAATGGGAAAGTACCGCGCCGCCTTTTTCGACGATGCGGTCGAAGAGGTGTTCGTGAACTTTGGGATAGGGCTTGTCAATGCCGCTCCCGAGCACGACGACGGTGTGTCATCATGCGCCGATAGCGGTTTCGTGAGCCAAACTGTCGATGCCGAGCGCCCCGCCGGAAATTATGGAAATACCGGCTCTCGCGAGCTTCGGGACGAAGCTTTTGACAATCTGCTCGCCGTAAGGGGTCGCCTCGCGGGAACCGACCATGCCGATTTTGAGAGCATTCGGATCGAGTTGCCCCCGGACGTAGACGAGGAACGGGACATTGGGGATATCGAGCAATTCTTGTGGATAATCCGTTTCGGAATGGAGAAAAACGCGGGCATCTATTTTGGCCAGACGCTTTTCGAAGGCATCGAACGGTTCGCCGAGATGCGCGGAATGTATTTTTGCCTTGCGCTCGTCGGTCAGCGGAATGTTATGGAAAATCGCGTTGAAGGCCGTGCCGGGAGTTTCCCGCAATTGGGCAACGACGAGTCGGCAGAGCGGTTCGTTGCCAAAAATCGCGAACAGGTCGCGGTGGGTGAACCCGAGAAAATGGAGATACGGGAATATCGCGGAAGATTCTACCATAAGTGGAAAGCGGTTTGAAGCGACACATGCAGGTGTTCGGGCTGACTCAGTATCAGACGTGCCCCGTATTCCGTGGAAACCGGTCCGTCCAGGAGATACTGCGGAACTTTTTCGCACTTGGCAATCCGGAGCTCCATCGGATGCACGAGGGAGATTTTCAGGACCTGGTATTCGGGAAAACTCTCCGAGACCATCTCGTCCGAAACGGTTTCCCCGAAAAGGATAATGCCCCGTTGCTCCATCTTTTCGGCAATTCCGGCAAATACTTCCCGGCACTTCCGTTCCTTGACTTCGTCATCGCTCGACCATAGGCATTTTTTTAGAAATGCGAAAAAATGCCCGAGTTCCTGGGAATCCCTCGGGAACGGGTATTCCAAAAATCCCGCCTTCGACACGGAAGGCCCGATGAGCGTTATGCTCCCTTGGAGTTCCTTTTCCCAAACGGATTCACACAGGAGCATCGTCGCCTCGGAGAGCATGCCGAATTTGGTGAGTTCCGCGGTTCCAAAGCGCCAGCTGGGGTCGATGCAGAACACCAGGCAGGCTTCGTAGGATTTTTCTTGGACGTACTCGCGGACGATGAGCGCGTTCTCCTCGAAATTGGACTTCCGGTAGTCGATCCGACTCGTTTCTTCCCCGGCGACATACGGCCGGAGCTCGTGGAAATCGCCCGAATTCGCCCGGATCCTGGAAATGAAATTGCCGGAATACCTCGACTGCAAGTGCGTGCTCCGAAAGCAGAAATCGAGCGAATTACGGTTGGTGATCATATTCCACGGCTATGCTGCCCAGGACTTCCTGGATGGATTTCTGAATCGTCACCCCCTGCGAAATCGCCCCGAACGTCAGGCGGAGGCGGTGCGAAAGCACGAACGGAAGGAGGTATTTGATATCTTCGGGAATCACGAAATTCCGTCCCCGGATCTGGGCGAGCACCTTGCCGGTCGCGGCGAGCGCGAGCGCGGATCTCGTGCTGATGCCGTGCGTGAACCTCGTCCCGACCTGTCGGCGGAACCCGTCGATGAGCCGGGCGATATACTGGTAGATCTTGTCGTCGACGAAGGTTTCTTTCAGGCACAGCTTTTTCCATGCCAAGATTTCCTTGTGGGTACAAAGCGCCGTGACTTCTTGCTGGACTTCGGCGTTCGCCATGATTTTCGCTTCCACGGCGATGCTCGGGTACCCGAGCTCGAACGACAGGAGGAACCGGTCGAGCATGGCGTCCGGAAGCGTATACGTCCCGACCCCGTCGTACGGGTTCATGGTCGCTACCACGAAGAACGGGTTTTCGAGCGGGAGCGAGGCGTTCGCGATAGTCACCTGCTGCTCTTGCATGCACTCCAAGAGCGCGGATTGCACCTTCGGCGGGGCGCGGTTGATCTCGTCGGCCAAGATGAACGAGCTGAAAATCGGGCCTTTCCTCAGGATGAATTCCTTCTCTTTGGGATTGTAGACTTCCGCGCCGAGGATGTCGGACGGGAGGAGGTCAGAAGTGAACTGGATGCGCTTGAACGGGATGCCGAGCGCCTGCGCGGAAAGGTTCGCGGACTTGGTCTTGGCAACCCCGGGAGGTCCGACCAAGAGAAGGTGTCCGCCGGCGAAAAGCCCGAGGAGGTAGATTTCGATAAGGTCTTCCTGACCATAGATGTGTTCCTTGATGGAAGCTTTGAATACGGAGACGAATTGGAGAAAATCGGAGTGTTTCATGGGTTCGGTTACGGGATTGCGGGCAGTGTATCCGAAATTTTTCGGAGGGGAAGGAAAAAGTTACGAAAAAATCGTCGCTTCGCACAGATAGTACGAGTGGTACGTTAATTGCACGCTATGAAATACTTGAACCTAATTGCATTTGGCAAACGCGTACCACGTTGAACCATAGTAACTCGACCATGGAGCCGATGGCTTATACGTAGAAGCGTAACTTGCGGTCTCTCTCGAACAAGCTCCTCCTCAATCCAAGGCGTAAGTATTGCCTCAGGAGGAATCCGATCCACACCCATCCATTTGGGTTTGCGACGAATATCATTTCAAAACCCTGAATAGATTCGTTATGCTTGCATTATCGGAATCGGAAATTTGTCATGCGGCAACGAAAGATTTTCCATTGTCAGAACAAATGCTCGACATCGTTGGTCCGATATCGTAGGTTCATCAAGTAGTCGGTTTCGTGCAGTAAATTCATGAATTGTACATTACGCAACTGTCGCTCAGCGTAGTAGTATGCGTGACTTCCGTAGAAATATTGTTCAAAGAATCCCTGAATCTCATATACACTGTTTTTGTACCGTTACCAGAAAGAAGCGAGTGTGAAAGAGAATTCGAGCAAGCGACCCAATTCGTAGGTCATGACGCATTGCCTACCGCCATTTGTATCTGTCCGGCAGTGGATATATTGCTAGTAGGACAAGTGATCGATAGGCTGATATTGGTCGTGGAAGTCAAAACTGGAACGGTAAAATCTCCGCCGGTAGGAGAGGACGTGTCGGAATTGCTTCAATTGCCAGATCCGCCCCCTCCCGCGCTCCCCCCGAGCTGCGCGCTCACCAAGCTCGTCCCGAACGTCGCGAACGACCCGCTCGAGGCATTCATGAGCGTCGCGATGTTCTGGTTGCTTCTGATATCGGATCCGCTGTACGCCGCCTGCAGCGCCGCCACCATGGCGTTCAGGTCCGCCGCGCTCGCCGGCAATCCGCTCGGGTTCGAGGCCGTCTTCGCCCCGGAATGCACCACCGCCCCCGGAGGGAACGCGCTCGCCCCCCGCAGGGCCTTCCCGTTGAACAGGAGCGACCCCGAAAGGGAACCTATCGGAGCCGAAGCCCCGGCGGCGCTCCCGCTGTTCGTCAAGATGCCCGGGACGGCGAGGACGTACGTCATGCCCCCCGTGCTGACCTTCGCCGTGAGCCCCCCGAAGTTCCCCCGGACGTAAGCTATGGTGGGGTTCCCGGCCTCGGCGTGGGCGGTGCCCGCGAGGAATCTCGCGTCCGCGGCGTTCTGCGCGAGGTCGCCCTCGTATTCCGCCTTCAATTGGTAGGCTTTCCCTTCCGCAAGGGAAGAGTACCCGTACTCGGTATTCTTCAGCGGATCCAAGGGCTTCTCGTTGAGCCCGCCTCCCGCAATCGTCCCCTTGAAGTACTGCAAGACGAGCGGTCAGACCGTCCCCTGGTTCCAGACGGTCCCACCCGAGTACGTCACGGCGAACGAGCCGTCCGGCGCCGGGTACGAGCTTGAGACGACCATGGAAAGGTCCAGCGACTTGGATACCTGCGCGAGGTCCCCGATTCGGGCGGAATCCCGGGCGCGGGACGAATATCCCCCTATCGAGAGGAAGCCTATCGTGCCGAGGATGGCGAGGATAGTTATTACGACTATGAGCTCGACGAGGGTAAACCCTTTGAGCTTCCGGGATGCGGAAGGTTGTTTGGAGTTGGTCATGGAAAAATATTAAAAATACGTAAAATCCAAGGGCATATTATCACAATAATAATCCAATTCAAACGAATTTTTCCCACTTTCGTTAGAATGAAAAATTATACCAAATTCATTTGATTCGTCTTGCTTCCCGCGAGCAGGCCAGGTGAACGTATTTTTCGTTTTCCGAGCTTGTCCGGCGCGGTCTGGACCGAGG
>CAIVSN010000131.1 GCA_903908595.1 uncultured bacterium | reverse complement strand
TTTTCGTTTTCCGAGCTTGTCCGGCGCGGTCTGGACCGAGGAAAACGAAAAATACGTTCACCTGGCCTGCGAGCAAGTGGAGTTAGGTTAATTTGGTATAAGTCCTATTCCGGTGCCAAAGATCGAGTATCGTTAAAAGGATTTTATGGGATATAAAAAACTTGAGGGGTTATATACCCAATAGGAATGAAAATATCATTTTCCATGAATCTATACTAGATCATATGACTAGGGGGAATGAGATCTTCAATAGATTCGTATGATTCGGAAATCTCAATCCGTTTACGTCGCAGGTCCAAATAACATTGCGAAGGATCTCAGATTCTTTTGGCCCAATCGGCATCAAAGATGGTCGAATGAATATCGGAATTATCCGATTCACAAAAAAATACACCATAGAGCCGAGTATTGCATATGGGGCATGCGAGGATATACGAATCAACATATGCGTAGATTGCTTTCCGAATTTCCAATTGTTCGGTGGGGTGCTGACAATCCGTTCCTTTCTCTCGCGGGATATTCTCAAGTCCTGGCAAATACAGCCGAACAGAAAATGGTTCCATAGCAAAAATCCGATCGAACCGCGTCTTATACCAATTGATCCAATTCCCTATCGCTTTGAAGGTTTCGGATTTTACCACTTCAAAAGATACTGGAGGACTGATCTCAAGGAGTCTACATTCCGCAAATACGAAGACATTGTTGAAATGAAAGCCGGATGTTGTTTCTGGCTGTTCTTGCGAACCTAAAATAAGACTGAATACACCGAAAAGGTGTTGTCCAAATATGGTTTCGCTACTGGTCGTTCTCATCTCGAAACGGCCGGTACTTTCGTCGATGCACTCGCAAATCACATGGTAGTAAGGATGGCCTGAAAAAATCTCGGCAACCGACTGATAGTGAGAGGATTCTGCCTGGAGAGTTCTTCCGAGCGAGTCTTTGAGTCGGAGTTCAAAGGTGAGGGTGATCATGTTTTCCATATGTTTTTTGTGAGGTATATAGTACTGGATTGTCTATTCTTGAGGGGTTTGACTCTTTTTTTTCCACAAATTTTCAGCAGAGTATATGATATCAGCCACTTCTTTTGGAATATATTCCTCGATAATCAAATCTTTTTTAATGTGATCACTGTTCCATCGAGGATCGAAACGTATACGTGGGTCTTCAGAAATAGTGACGCTATTATTGCTGTAGTCTCCTTCACAGCTTCCCACGTCATCCCAGCGGAATCGCAAAATTCCACCACATTTACTGCATCGCCATATTTGTATGGCAGAATATGCGCAAGATTTCGGGTCTGGTTTTTCCTGCAAGATTCGCAGATCATTTACGTTATGTGGGCAAGCATGAACAGTGCAAGGGTAGATAGACTTGCAAAGTTCCCTGAAAAAATCATCATGCGATGCATATTGCTCAATGAGTTGGCGCATATCGGAAATCCCGATTTGGAAAAAATCTTGATTATATGGAGTTTCCCAATTTCGGAAAAACGTTCATACTTGATTTTTTTTGTTTCCAGGATATCAACGACGGATTTTTGGGATGTCGCCGCTTATGTCAATGAAGTATTCAATATCATATGAGTACGCTTGAATAACCCCGTTGTTCTCTGGCATATAGGGGTTCATATACGAATATTCACAAGGAAGAATCTCTTCTCCGTATTTTTTCGCATCGATGATTCCATATAGCATTTTTTTACTCACCATATAGTGTCTTTCGGTAAGTTTGGTGATTGAAACGTACTTATTTCGAAAAAATATCCTATGGAGATCTTCGACGGAGCATACTTGAGGCGGAGTGGTTTCTGTTCATTTTCAGAAAAGCGTATGCATGAACTTGCTGAACTGAGGTTCTTTGGACATGGATGGCATATGAAAAGAGATGTACGATATGATTCATTAAATCGTATTTTCCTGATTTATGCAATATTATACCCAACGGGAATTGGGTATACAGCGCCAATGTGTTATCGGGCATTCTTAACGATGACGTCCGGCAACACTTTCCGCAAATCCCGCATGTGCACGTAGATAATCAGGCTCAGGCACGCCGAGAAAAAACACCAGACCGAAAACAGCGTCTCCGGATAGAACGAATTCGCCACGAAGAATCCCAAGAGCATCGCGCTCCCGAAAACCCGGATTTTTCCGGAACTCGACACCATTCCCCCGGCGCACGTGGCCAGGAAATACAGGGAGAAGCTCAGGAACGGAAACGGCACGGGAATCTGGTACGCGATGCTGTTGCCCGCGATATTCGACGTCACCGGTCAGATCAGCACGCACGCGAACAGGTAGAGGCCGACGAAAAATCCCAATCCGGTAATCCATCGGAGCAGTTTTCTCCTGAACGCGTTTTTTTCGAGCAGGAGGATCGTGAGCGGGGCGAACATCGGCCAGAACACGTGGGAAAACATGACGAAGGAATACGTGGCGACCGAGTGCCAGAAGGGCATGCCGAAAGATATCCAAACCGCCCCCTCGACCAATTGCTGGATTCCGAAAAACACGGGGATGCTCGCGAACGGTATCGACCACTTCGAGCGGGACTGGTGGAGGGAGAAAACTCCAGCGGCGAGAAGAACGGTACCGGACGCGAAACTGGCGACGGGGGAAAAGCACATGGGATGGAAGCGTAATGAGATCATCGCGTCCGTAGGCGTTCCATTGTATGCGGAATCCGGGATTCCCCGCATCGGATATCGGATCGAGTTTCCATTTGACAACGGTTACATCGATTGATGCTGCGTCCCTGGCAATTTCCGGATCCGCTTTCGCCAAATCCGTCGAATGGATGAAGCGATTTGCCACAGATTCCCCGGTGCTATTCGAACAGGCTCGCGTATTCGCCGTATCATTCCTTCGCCAAATCCTCTTTCGCCACGAACCTGAGCGCGGCGGAATTCATGCAGTACCGCATCCCGCCAGCGTCTTTCGGTCCGTCGTCGAAAACGTGACCGAGGTGGGAATCGGATTTTTTGCCGCGGATTTCCGTCCGATCGTAGAGGAATCCCCTGTCAATCCTCGCATCTATCGCGTTCAAGGAAATCGGCTTCGTGAAACTCGGCCACCCGGTCCCGGAATCGTATTTGTCTTTCGAAGAAAACAGCGGGGTGCCATCGTTGATGTCCACGTAAATTCCCTCGTTCTTTTTGTCCCAGTATTCGTTTCCGAATGCGGGCTCCGTGCCGTTTTTTCGGGTAACTTCGTACTGCAGGGGGGTAAGTTCTATTTTTTTCGCGCTCGTTATTTCCTTTTGCGCTGAAACGATCGCCGCTCCGGCGTCCTTCCCCCAGTTCTTCTCGATGAACGGGCCGCGGCCGCTCCCCTCTTTATAGAGCCCATACCGGAGAGACGATTTCTTGTAGTAGTCCTGGTGGTATTCTTCCGCATCGAAAAAATTGATCCAGGGTTCTACCCGTACCGCGATGGGCTTCTCGAATTTTCCGGAGTCGGCGAGCTTCTTCAACGCGTCCTCGGCGATTTTTTTCTCGGAATCGGTCCGGTAGAGGACTGCCGTGGTGTACCGGTATCCGCGATCCGCGAACTGTCCGTCGGACTGCGTCGGATCGATCTGGGTCAGATAGAGGTCGACCAGCGTATCGTAGCCGATAACGGCCGGATCGTAGCGGATTTCCACCGCTTCCCGATGCCGGGTGTTGCCGGCGGAAACGGCTTCGTAATCCGCATCGGCTTCGCTGCCTCAGGAGTATCAGGAAACGCTTTCGGCAACGCCGTTCTGCGCTTCGAATATGCCTTCCATGCACCAGAAACAGCCTCCGGCGAAATAGGCCTTGCTGAGGTTTTCTGACGATATTTTCGGGGTTTCGACGGGGGTTTCGACGTTTGACATGGTTCAAAAGGATAAAAAATAGTAACTTCCGATGGCCACCGCGGCAATCGCGGGTATGGAGAGAATGGCTTTGTTCATATCGTAAGAATTATGGATAGGGAAAAAATCGTTGGATCAGGGCCTTGAGGCTCGTGCCACAGAGTTCCTTTTTTGCCAGGGAACCGTCAGGATTAAGGGATATTGCGGTCGATTGTACCGTCACGCCGTATTTCTGCCTCAATTCGGTTCCGGCATCGAAATCCGCTTTGAGAATGAGGACATCCGGCGGTATCGAGGCAAGGTTGGCCCGGATGTCGGTTTCCAACGCCTTGCAGCTCGGACACCAATCGGCATGGAAAACGACGAGGATTTTCTGGCCGCTCTTCCGAGCCGAGCCGGCGAGGGATTCCGAATATCCGAGGTATCCGGTTTCTTTCCGCGTCGTGACGGGGGCGTCGAGATGCTTCTTGGCGCTCTCCGATGTTCGGGCATCCGTTGCCCTGATGGGGATTCCCATTTCCAGCAGGTTTTGCTCGAAGGAACCGATATCGGATTTGCCGATGAGGTAGGCTTCCGCCCGCTTGTCCGCTCCCGTGAACAGCGCCAAAGCGACGACCACGAGCACGATCCCGAGCGCCCGGCGAAACGCCCCCGACTCGTCCGCGAGCGGTCGGATTCTCGCAATGAGCTTCCTACCTCAGAGGGAGATGGCCAGGAGCATCGCCGACAAACCGAGCGCATAGACGAAGGTATACGCCATTCCCTGGAGAAACGAAACCGGGAACACGGTCGCGAGCAGGAGGGAATACGTCGGGGAACAGCTCGAAAACACCGGTCCCAGGGAAGCTCCCGTGAGCACGGCCCGGAGCGTTCCGGAACGCACGTTTCCCGCCCGTTCGAGATAGAGTCGTGATTTCGACGAGCCCGCCCGGCTCGATATTCGGGACCACGCATGGGGGAACAAATACGTAAGCCCGAGGAAAAGGACGATCAGCCCCGACAGGTATTTCCAGACATCGGGGGGAATTCCGAGCAGCGCGGTGGAGGCCTTGAGTATCGCCGTGAACAGGACGATGGACACGGCCAACGAAAGCGTTACGACATACGGATGCCATTTGTTCGCTTCCCCGACGGATCACGCGAGTATGACGGGCAGGACGGGAAGGACGCAGGGGGCGAGTATCGTGAGCATTCCGGCAACGAACGCTACGAGCGCGAGAGAAGTCATGTTATCGGGTAAAGGATTGGGAGAGCAATTGGGAGAGGCCGAGCACGAATGGGTTTTTCCGGTTCAGGGAGTAGGAGACCTCTTTCCAGTTGCGGGATTTCACCAGTAATCCGGCCTGGAGCATTTTGGCAAGGGACTGGGAAACCTGGGATGGGCTGCAGTTCGTCAGTTTGGCGATTTCCCCGGAAGGAATCTCGTCGATTCGGATGAGGAGATAGATGATTTCCAGTTTGCAGTCGGTCGAAACGGAATCGAATATGGCGGCGATGTCCTGGATGAGTTCCTCTTGGGAAAACATCTCGGATTGAATTTGTTGGGAGTTCATGGTGGTATTGTTGATATTTTATCGTTTTATCATTATATTAAATGATAAAACGAATGCAAGTTAATGTGAGAAATGACGGAAGCGACGCATGAACAAATCACCTGTGGGGAATCGAGTATACCCAACGGGAAAACTATTCCGATGATCCAAACGTTTTCCGGTAATATTTTGTCACCATTTTTATTCGATTGCGTAGTAGGTTGCAGGACATGATCCTGTATCCATTATCATTTTTTATGAAAAAATCTATCGCGCTCCTTTCATTGGTAGCATTCGCATCGCTACAATCGTTCGTTCAAGTCGCTTTGCCGGTATCGGCCGCAATGGAAGCCAGGACTCAAGCCGCCGTTCTGGTCTCCGCAAAGAGCAAAAACGCCCAATCCGAAGCGTTGCAATCCGGGACCTGGAGCCTCGCGACCCTGAACGGCAAGGAGGTCGCCGCCGAATCCACGGTCGAATTCAAAAACCGCGAATACCACGCGAAAGCCTGCAATGTCCTCAACGGCAAATATCGCGCCGTCGGCAACCGCCTCGTGCTCCGGAACGGCATCTCGACCATGATGTATTGCGAAGGAGAACCCATGGATATCGAACGGGCATTGAGCTTCGCCTACGCGAAATATTCGGTAAAGGGAGACGTTCTGACCATCGAGACGTCGAAGGGGGATGCGCTGGTATGGGAGCGGAAGTAGGACCCAGGGCGTTCCAAAGGCGACGCGGACCCCGTCGCCGCCGGAACCGGCTACCGTTCCTCCCTCTTGTTCGATTTGAGGAGGAACGGGAAATGAATGAGAAAAACCAAGAGGAACAAAGTCCCCCATACCCCGCCTCCGATCACGGTATCCTTCAACTGGTAACGGCGTTCCTGAATGGCCCGGTCGCGGGCCTCGATTTTGCATTTGTCGATTTCTTCCTGGGTACGGTATCGGGGTTTGATCCTCTCCTTGACGGCGATGGATACCGTGTTTGCCGAATTCGGATAAATCGGCTCCTCACAGCCCTTCATTTCGTAGGAACGGCTTCCGATCACGTATTCTTCGTCGCTGATAATTTTGCTTTTGGCGTATTCGTACCCGATGTTGCCATAGCCTATGACCGCTCCGATAAGTCAGACGAATGAGGCGAGCGCGAGGTAAATCCTGAAGATGCTGGTATGTTTCATAGTCGGGAAAAATGAAAGGATTCGCCCGCATTATACGGGCTATCGGAGCCTGCGCCAATTACGACCGAAGACAGTTTGAAGACAAAATGGTTCACAAAACGGCCATTTGGCTTTTTGCCCACGCCATCCCACCACCGGGTAAAATTTTCCGAAAAATGAGTTTACTTTTGGATTCGGCCCAAACTTCTGGTATTCTTTTCTCCGAAAAAGCAATAAACCACATGTATGCCCGACAACCAGCAAATCCATAACGCGTTGGAAAAACATATCGACGGCGTATGGACGTCCGAATCGTCGGATGACCACATTTTTCTCGACCATCTCTTCGTCCATTTGGCGGCGTTCGACAAATTGTTCGATCAGAAGAGATTCCTGGTCAAAAGCCGGAAATGAACCGGAAAGACCTCGTTGAAGCAATTTTACAAAAAGCAGGCGATCGGTCGGAAAATATGCTCCATCGATTTGGATTTCTCATCGATATTCGACGTGGATTTTTTTGACATAATAACGCGGGACAACGACTGTTCGGACAAATTCAAGAGATTTGGAGAGCTGATCAAGTTCTCCCTGCTCGTCGGAATCGGAAAGGAAATCACCTCCGTTATCAAGCATTCCGCCTCAAAGAACCTGTTTGCCGAGCTGTCGAAAAAATACCTTCCGAAAAACATTTCCGGCAGTCCGGACATAAAGATCTGATGGGATATCGCCCTCAGTTCCGGGCCGATTTTCAGCCCGTTTTTCGAGGCGGAATTAACTGCCAACCAGAAGGACAAGGACGCGTTGCCCGAAACGATCCAGACCGATTACCGCAAGCTCATCGAGCCGCTGACCGATGAAATAATTTCCCTGTGCAAGGAGAACCGATTCACCTTCCTCATGGACGATACCGACAAGGACTGGTTCAACTACCGGGAAATATACCCGACGTTCACTTCGTCGCTCGTTTCGGCGGTCGGGGACTTGAACGCGAATTTCAATTACGGATCCGTCGGGCCAAAAATAATCGCGTTCATACGTTCCGACCTCTTCCTGTCGATCCAGAACATCCCCCAATGAAACCTGGCAAAAATCATCGAGGACAAAGTGGTGGAAATCAACTGGGAGAAGAACGAAAAATTCCAGGACATCCTGAAGAAACGCTTGCAATACGTGAATTCGATTGAAAAAATCGACGGGTTCCCCAGGACGTTCCAAGAATTGGTACGCTATTATTTTCCCAAAAAAACGGATCTGGAACTCAAGACGTTCATCAACCGGGATCTGCTCAACTGGACCTTTTTGAGGCCGAGGGACCTGATCATCCTGACCAAAAAGATTATCGAAAGCGAGTGAAGCGAACCCATTCTCAGGAATCTCTACATATCCTGGTTCCGATTCGAAACGCTCTCGGACGAATTCTACGGATTCGTGGAGGATTACCGGGGCGTCGAGGCATTACTCCGGCAGCTCAAGAACAATTTTACCTATTCCGATTTCGCGAAGACTTTCAAGAACTTCAAAATACGTCTGCAGAATTGAGGGGAAACCGTCGATGACTTACTGGACTATCTCCTGTTCCAGTCGTACATCTGAGTGAAGGAGGAAACCGAAAACCCCTATTTCCAAACGTTGAAGGACTACAAATTCCATTTCGCGTACCGGGAAAACGGAATCATGCCGGAGTATGACAAGACGGCTACGAAATTCTGTTTTCACGAGGGGTTTCATCTGGCTTTGCACGCGAAATAGGAGGATTCCGTACCGTTGGGGGACGGGGGAGGTTCACGGGCATTTTTTCAAGTTCCCTTTTCTTTTGCGCTGCGCCAATTATAATTACGTGGTATTTTTTAATTATTTCCCCCATGGATAATAAAAAAACTACCGAACCGACGTGTTGCCCGAAGTTCGATCCCGCTCCCTGGGACGGGAAAACTTTTGAATGGGACAACAAAAAATTCATCAAGGACAAGGTTTTCACCGTATTCTACATGCCCGTGAATTTTGGCGGAGCCATGAAGCGAGCCACTGAGAAAGCAAAGGATGCGGGGGTTGCGATTCAGGATGGGATGTGGCTTGCGGACCACACCTCGAAGTGGAACATGGATTTGTATTTGGCGGTGGACAAAGAACTTCCCGGTACCGGGAACGCGACGCTGTCCGGGAAGTTTTTCAGCAAAGTCTACGAGGGGCCGTACAAAAATATGAACAAATGGATCGAAGCATACGACCAAGAGGCGAAAGAGAAAAAAATGAACGTCCTCAAGCGGTACTGGTGGTATACCACCTGTCCCAAATGCGCCAAGAAATTCGGCAAAAACTACGTGGTCTTGGTCGGGCAAATCCGATAGGGGCAAGGGGTGCGAATTCCGAGTGGGTTCGCCGTTGCCAGTCCGGATTTTCCAGCGATGCCAACGGGCTCAAGCCGAGTTGGCGCAAGAGGCTATACCCACATTTGTCATATCGTACAAAAACATTACTTTTGCAAAAGATAATCTATTCTCACCCCAGACTTCTATTATACCCAATACGAATTGGTTTCCCGGTTTTCCAGTCACATATCCGGACATCTTTTATTTTTTTCTTCGGTCACGTATTGCCGATACGCTCCCGAAAGAAGAAAAATAAAACCTGTTCCGAATCTGCAACCGTAAAACACCGAAAACCAATTCGTATTGGGTATACCTAGAGGAATCCGGCAATCCGATCAGCCATAATTTTGCTTTACCAGGTCCCGCCAAGCCAAAAACCGTTCTACGCGATTATACGTTCCATTTCCTAGTTTTTTAGACACCGGACGCTAAAGCCGTCCGCGCGATGAGAATAATTGTTATTCGCGGGAATCACCTGTATGGACGACACGTTCAAATGGTAGCCGTAGTCGGAAAACGGGGAAGAGGACCAATAGTACCCGTTTATACCCTGATTTTCGTAATAGGAAGCCGAGTGATATCGTTTCCCGGAAAGGCTGAGCTTAAGCTTGGAGACAACGGTGGTATCGTTCTGTCATGTGCTTGAACATAGGGTGATTGACGGGTTTATTGACGATGCGGCATCGCACCACTCCCTGATGGTCGGCACGTGGTAGCCGCTTGCACATGGTCATTGCATAAGCACTTGGTTTGGTGCTGTCTGGTCCGCATATTTTCCGGCCGAGGTAGTTGTGGACGAACCTCCCCAGAGGTTGTTGTTCCGCGTGGAAATCCAATCGTGCGGAACAGAGTTGGTTTTAATGAAGTTGACATGCCCGACGGTACTCGACGTAGTCCCGGCGCTGGCGAGGCTCGTAACCGGGGTAGCCTGTGGGGCGACATCGTCATTTCGTCCCCACTGGTAGAGCCCGCCTAGGGAGTTCCGATACGCGATGTAGCAGTCGGTCGGAGAATCCCCACAGACCGCGAGGACCGCGCCAGTATTGGCGTTCGTAGCCCCGGCATTGCAGGCGGCCCAGACCTGGCCGTTCGCGAGCGCTATGTCGGCGGTGTCGCAGCCGGGGTAGATACTGACGGCGGGGGTTCCGCCTCCACCGGTCGTAACCTTCCCGCCGAGCTGGTTGGAGACCATGGCGGTGCCGAGGCTCTGCATGGCTCCGGTGCCGGTGGCGGAGAGAAGGCTCGCGACGTTGGAGCTGGAAGCTACGTCGGATCCGGCGTAGGCGAGCTTGAGTTTCGCGACCAGGTCGGTGAGCTGGCCGTTGGCGTCGCTTCCGGGAAGCCCTCCATTACCGGAGAAGACGACTCCGCTGTTGGCGCGGGCGTTGGGGTTGTACGCGCTGGCGTTCAGGAGGGGCTTGCCGTTGAAGAGGAGGGTACCGGAGAGGGCGTTGTTCTCGATGCGGAGGAGGTTACCGGCGGTGGTGCCACTGTTCGTTATAATGCTCGGGATGGCGAGGACGTAGGTTACGGAGCCGGTGACGGTCTTAGCGGCAAGTCCCCCGTAGTTGCCCCGGACGTAGGCGATGGTGAGATTGCCGGCGTCGGCGGAGGCGGTCGGGACGATTTGGTTTCGGCCGTACGCCGTTGGGTTCGGGATATCATTCTCGTAGTCGGCCTTGATCTGGTAAGCGTTGCCGAAAGCGAGGGAGGAATACGTATATTCGGAGTTCTTCAGGGGATCCACGGGCTTCTTGTTCATTCCCCCGCCGGCTATCGTACCCTTGAAGTACTGGATGACGACGGGTCAGGCGGTTCACTGGTTCCAGACGGTGCCGCCGGAATAGGTCACGGCGAAGGCGTTGTCGGGTACCGGGTAGGTGCCGGCCGTAACGACGGAGAGGTCGAGGGACTTGGAGAGCTGGGCGACGTCCCCGGTTCGGGCGGAGTCGCGGGCTTTGGAGGAGTATCCGCCGATGGAGAGGAAGCCTATGGTACCGAGGATGGCGAGAATGGTAATTACTACTATTAGTTCTACTAGGGTAAATCACAGGAGGAGCCTTTTGGTAGGTTTCGCAGGTTCGGAACGTGCAGAAGTTGCCTGGGTGCGGAAAGCAGGAACGGTTAAGGAAACGTGGGTATTTTTCGTGGGTTTCATGGGTGGGTTGGTAAGTTCTGGACCATTGTAGGATGCTTTTTTTGGAATGCAAGCTTTTGGAGTGGAGTGGAGTGAGGTTCGGGAAAAAGGAAAATCTATTCGCAACTATCAACCCTTCCGAATTACATACAAACTTTTCGCTAAAGCAAATTCTTTTGACAGGTGTCAAAGCATTCGACCCATAGGAGAATAGGATATATTTTTCTTCTTTCGGGAGCTTATCGGGAATACGTGAC
>CAIVSN010000130.1 GCA_903908595.1 uncultured bacterium | reverse complement strand
CCGAGATACGGAGAGCCTATTCGAGCTTGAAACGAAACAATACCCAACAATACGTAGCATTACAATACGGGAACCGCAATCTTATCCGGTTCGATGATCATAATCATGTTTTTTTTCATTTCCCCAAGGGCAAAGGCGAAAAAAATGATACGGGCGAAAAAATCGCAATCGTTCCCGTAGGCGAGACAAATGATTGGAACGTACGAAACAAAAGTTATTTTTGTCCAAAAAAAAGACCCTTTAAAGAGGATATCAAATACATTTGATTCTACAATCATGGAACCATTACCGGATACGGGAGACTCAGGAAATTGGATGCCCAGGAAATTGATCAATTGCCATTGCGGGACATCGGTTTCTCCGACGAGATAGACACGCATAATTTTTACGCTCTCGATGATTTCGAGAAGACCGACATAAATTGGGAGAAGCTGTGATACAAGCCAGTTCAGAGAAAAAAACACATGGCTATCAAGGAGTTATTACGAGCGAACGATCCTGATGACCACAGTAAGATAGAAGCATTCAGAGATTTCCTACGATGGAAAGAGATACCGTACGACAATTGCATCTATTGAGATACCGTAACCGAGAATACCGATGAGGCCACGATTATCAGAATCCCTACGGAAGATTACGATAATCGCATCTTTCGTATCGCTGAATTCTTTTTGGAAAAAATATGCTGATTGGACCGGGATCTGTCCCGAGTTCCCGAGACGGGGGAAATTCAGGATGCCGATGACAAGGATGAGGTCCAAGATCTTTTTTCGACATGCTTTGAAGAACTTGTCATGCGGGGCGAAACGCAAAAAAATATTTTCATCCATAGGCCATCCGAACCAACGAAACTCGATATCGAACGGAAAATGCCGGAAAAAGACCTACGGGAAATACTGTCACGAACAAGGGAGGAGAAGTATTCTTTCGACGACCTCGACACGCTCAACATCATGACTTCCCTCAAGGTAAAACCATTTGTCATTCTTACCGGGATGAGCTGAGTAGGCAAAAGCCTGAGGGTAAAACAAATCGCGAAAGCGCTGTACGGCGAGGGGTATGGGAAATATTACAAACACGTGGCAGTCAAGCCGAATTGGACCGACAACAGCGCCCTTTTCGGGTACTATAACCCGCTTATGAAAGAGTATGTGAACGGCGAGATAAACGAAATGGTAAATACGGCGTTTCTCGACCCGGAAAAACCGTTTTTCATCTTGCTGGACGAGATAAATTTGGCACGGGTGGAATACTACATGAGCGACATTCTCAGCCATATGGAGGATTTTGACGACAACTGATTCAGCGGTTTCATAAAATTATACGAAATACCCAAGGAAGACGTGCTCGATACGGGCAGCGATGAGAAAAAGTCGAAGGAGCGAAAAAGACAACGGGATTTCATAAAGCAAAACAATTATCTCGTCAGATACAGGAATGAAAAATCGGACGTGCTGGAAGTGGGGTATATTCTCAGTAAAAACGTGTTCTTTGTCGGTACCGCAAATATAGACGAGACGACCCATGGGTTCTCCAACAAGGTGCTCGATCGGTGCAGCGTGATAGAAATAGAAAACGATTATGGAAAAGAAGCGGGTAATGATCGGTATGAGGGGATTATCGAATATGGGACGGAATTCGATTTTTGCATCCCCAAAAAGCAACAAGTTCAGTACGAATGCAAGAAAATGCAAAAAAATCATGGGGACGAGAGCACGGAAGAGGAGTTTTCAAGACTTTTTAAGGATACGAGCGAATTCGATAAAAAAATTGAAATTTCCGATAAAAATAAGCACTCCGAAAATAAAAATATTCTGAAATCAATTTTTGAGTTCGTAAAAACCGAAATAAGCATCGAACTCAAGAAAGAGCCGCTATTTTCTTGAGACATGAATATTTGAAACGATATCGATGATGACAAATTCCTCAAGCTTTTGAAAATCCTGTCCCTGTTGAATGTGGAAGAGGTTTTCGACGAGTTTCGAAAAATTTTGTTTTATATTCTTCATAACGATGAAACTGGCCCTTTGAAAACAAGGGTAGATACAATAATGTTTGATCTGATGTATGATATAATCGTCCGGAACAATTGTATTTCCACATGAAAGAAATATGCCCTGTTCCAAGATAATTTCAAAGATGTGAAAATGTTTCCCGAGTCGATCATCCCCGATCGTTCATGTCATAATTTCCCAGATCTCATAAACGGGGGCTACGTTACGGAAATGCTATTGAGAACGTTTGATGGAAAATTGATCGCGCACAGAATATCCGGGGATATTATCAGCTTTGTCATGAATTTTCCCGTCAAAAACAAAATCCTATGATTTGACTATGCCATCAAGCAAAAAATCTTGCCGAAAATCAAATGATATCTGGAAGATATCGATGAGGAAATCGATGGGTTCGCCCAACAATTGGATAATTTGCAATTGTTCATTCAATTGTTTTCTCAAATGAGGAATACTCTCAGGAAATCGAAAGACAAATTTGAAAAAATGACGGGGAAATGAAATTATGATAAAAAGGATGTGGATTACGTGAACTTTTGGAAGTAGCTAACTCGTTTTTTATGAGAGAGATAAAAGATACCCAGATCCCCATTTGCCTAAAAATCAAGAGAGCTTGAAAATTTTTTTATGTCCTGAGGGATTTGAGTTGTTTT
>CAIVSN010000129.1 GCA_903908595.1 uncultured bacterium | reverse complement strand
TATTTTTCTTCTTTCGGGAGCTTATCGGGAATAAGTGACCGGAGAAAAAAATAAAAGATGTCCGAATATGTGACTGGAAAAACCGGGAAACCAATTCCTATTGGGTATATTTTCCGAAAAAAACGAGAATGGCTATTTTCGAAGCTTTCACTATACTGCAGTGCCTTTTGTTTCCGTGCCCGCCGGGTTGCGCCGACAAAAGGAATACCATTTGATAACTGACCTATGCAATTCAACGAACTCGATATCATCGAACCCATCCTCAAATCCCTTAGCGAAGAGGGATACGTGACTCCAACGCCGATCCAGGCGCAGTCCATCCCGCTCATCCTCGAAGGCCGCGACCTCCTCGGCTGCGCCCAGACCGGGACCGGGAAAACCGCCGCCTTCGCGATTCCCATCCTCCAGCTCCTCAGTACGAGAAAGCCCCAGGACCAGGCCGTAGGGCAACCGGCGCGGACCAATTTCCAGAAACGCAAATTCATCCGGAGCCTCATCGTGACCCCGACCCGGGAACTCGCGATCCAGATCGGCGAAAGCTTCACTAACTACGGACGGCACACGGGGCTCTCGAACACGGTAATTTTCGGGGGCGTGACCCAAGGGAGGCAGACGAGGATCCTGCAGGACGGCATCGATATCCTCGTCGCGACCCCGGGACGGCTCCTCGATCTCATCAACCAGCGGTTCATCTCGCTCTCGGACGTGGAGATCTTCGTCCTCGACGAAGCGGACCGGATGCTCGATATGGGGTTCATCCACGACGTCAAAAAGCTCCTCAAGCTCCTCCCGGCAAAACGCCAGTCGCTGTTTTTCTCCGCTACCATGGCGCCGGAAATCATCCAGCTCGCGGGCACCATCCTCAAAAACCCCGCGCAGGTGCAGGTCACGCCGGTATCCTCTACCGTCGACATCATCCAGCAGAGCGTGTACTTCGTGGACCGCGGCAACAAGTCCGCGCTCCTCAAGGAAATCCTCAAGGACAAGAACATCAAGACCGTTCTCGTGTTCACCCGCACCAAGCACGGAGCGGACAAAGTCGTGCGCGATCTCGTCCAGCACGGGGTTTCCGCGGAAGCCATCCACGGAAACAAATCCCAGAATGCCAGGCAACGGGCGCTCGAAAACTTCAAAAACCACCAGACCCGGGTACTCGTCGCGACGGATATCGCCGCCCGGGGAATCGACATCGACCAGCTCGAATTCGTCATTAACTACGAGATTCCCGACGTATCGGAGACCTACGTACACCGCATCGGGCGGACCGGCCGGGCCGGAGCCAAAGGAACGGCCTACACCTTCTGCGACGCGCTCGACAAGATCAACCTCAAGGGCGTGGAAAAGCTCATCCGAAAAGCGATCCCCGTCAACAGCGACCACCCGTATCCGCTCATGGACCACAACCCGGAAACCCCACCCAAACAGCAGGGACGGGGCGGAATGGGGCGAGGAGGGCGAAGCGGCGGAGACTTCGCGCCGAGAAATGACCGGGGGGCTCCGGCACCACGGGAAGGATTCGCGCCGAGAAACGGCGGAGACCGGGGACCGAGACGAGATACCGAAAACCGTCCTCCGAGGGATGAAAACCGGACGGAAGGAAATCCGAGAAGGGACGATGCCACGAGGCCGCAACGGGACGGGGCTCGTTCCCCAAGCGCTCCCCGGAATGACCGGCCACAAAGCGATCGGCCACAGGAGGAAGGCCGGACGTTCCGCGTCGGGGTCATGTCCGATGATTCCCGGGGAGAACGGCGGAAACCTTCCGCGAATCCGGGAGGATTCGGAAGATCGAACGCGCCTTCGAGAAATCCGGGGAGCCGGAGGAAATAGAAAAATCTCCAATGAAAAAGCGGTCGGAAAAACCGCTTTTTTTCGCAGATTGAACGCTATTCCCCTTTCCCGATCATCGCGATTGCCGCCTTTATATCGAAATACGACACGTGGGAATTCCCGAGCTCGTCCAACCGGTCCTTAATTGGTTTAAGTTTTCCGGTATCGTTCGCGAACTCCTCGCGGATGGTTTTTTTCGCGAGGGAAATGCTATCGGGCTTTGAGAGCGCTATTAACTCTGGAAGCTCGATATTCCCATCCTCGTAGAGTTTCACGAAATGAGACTCGACCGTAATCGATTTGATATCCCGCTCGATGCCGATTTCCCTCATGCTGAGCCCGGAACGGTACAACCGAAGGGTTTCGAGATAGGTGTCGCCAGGCGATGATTTCGTCTTCGCACGATTTTCTCCGTCATCTCCGTCATGGGAATCCGATGGGACGCGAAGGGATTTTCATAGAGATTCTTTGTTTCTCTTCGGTTCCTTCTTCGACTTCTTGAAGACCTTGTCACGGGCCTTGAGCGCTACGTAGGACTGCAAATCCGTCTCTTCTTCCTTCATGATTTGTTCGCGACGAAGGGAAGATTTTCCCTTCTGGGTAATGGCGAGGAGCGGGTACATCCCTTCGGTTTTCTCCAGATACCCCTTGCGGATGAGCGACTCGATGACGGCCACCACGAGCAGGGTGGAATACGTCCCGAGCACGCCGAAATTCTCGTCGGAATCCATACGTCGGTCTTGGATTTTCTGGTCGGAACCCCCGGTGAGGAACGTGGCGAATAGATTCACCCCAAACTTCTGGTCGAATCTTGCCACGGCGTCGAGTACCCGTTCGAAAACGGATAACTGCACCAGATTGACAAAATTCCCGCTCGCGAACTTACGACGGTCGATGCAGTAGTCGCAGGCTCCGCAATTCTCGCCGAGCGTTTCGAGATCCTCGGTATCTCCGAAATATTCCAAAATGAACCGTTTCCGGCAGTTCGGCGAAAACAGCATCTTCTTGACCTGTTCGAGTTTGAAATACGATTCGTTCTCCAGGAGTTCCTGCCGTTTCCAATCGACGGGGATTTTGTCGGACTCCGTCTTCGGCATCAGGAGCGTCACGCCCTTGCCCCGGAAATCTTCGGCTTCCGCGGAATCCGTCCCGGTCGTCACGATGCCGTATTTCTCGAACATCTTGAGGATGGTGCCCGCCTGCTGGTCGCTCGCGAGCCCGGCTTCCCGGGCCATGGCGGACTGCGTCTTGAGGATCTGGTGGTTCGAGCCTTCGCCGTTCGCGAATCCCCGGTAGAGGAATTCGTACATCTTGAAGATTTCCTCCCGGTCCGGATACGTGTTTTCTATGAAAAATTCTTGGATTTTGGTGTCGCCGTAACTCGCGAGAACGACTCCGAACGACGTCTTGCCGTCACGGCCGGCGCGACCGACCTCTTGGTAATAACTCTCGATGCTTCCGGGAAGGTTGTAGTGGATAACGAACCGGATATCCTTCTTGTCGATTCCCATGCCGAAGGCATTGGTGGCGACGATGGCGCGGAGTTCCCCGCTCATGAACCCGTTTTGCATGGATTCCCGGCTTTCCGTCGTCATGGCGCCCGTGTACATCCCGACGGCGATATCCTGGCTTTGAAGGTATTCATAGACTTCCGTCACGACCTTGCGGCTCGAACAGTAGACGATACCGGAACCCGCGGTCTTATCGATGATTTCCAGGGTTTTCTTCAATTTTTCTTTTTTTTCGCTGATTTCCCGGACGAGGATAACGATGTTCTTCCGGTCGAATCCGCGGGTGAACATGCGGTATTCCTTGAGCCCCAACCGCTCCACGATGTCCGCACGGACCTTGGCCGTGGCGGTAGCAGTGAGCGCCATGATGGGAAATGGCTGCTCGGTTCGGAGTTGGTCCAGAAATCCGCGAATCTTCATATAGCTGGGCCGGAAGTCATGCCCCCATTGGCTGATACAATGGGCCTCGTCGATGGCTACGAGCGCGATTTTGAGCCGTTCGGCCAAACGCACGAACCCGCCGGAGTTGAGACGCTCGGGAGCGATGTAGAGGAAGCGGATGGGATTTTCGCCGGGATTCGCGAGACTGTCAAAAATATCCGACTGTTCAGACGGGGAAATCGTCGAATTGATGCAAGCGGAACGTATGCCAAGCTCGTTCAGTTTGTCCAGCTGGTCCTTCATCAGGGATATGAGCGGGGAAATCACGATCGTGACTCCTTCGCGGACGATTCCCGGCAACTGGTACGTGAGCGATTTCCCGCCGCCGGTCGGCATGAACACGAGCGTATCGGTACCGGAAATCGCGCTCTCGATCACTTCCAGCTGCCCCTCTCGAAAGGATTCGAGGCCGAATTTGTTCCGGAGGATATCTTGAAGGTCGGCCATGGGAATTTTTTGAAAATCGGAGTATATCCGAAAAACCGGAAACCGAACACGAAAAAATCCGGAAAAAATCCGGATGGGGTCGGTGGAGCGATGCAAGTTTGTATTTGAAAAATCCCTCTGGATAAATACCCCCCCGTAAAATGATGAATTTCACCATTTTACGGGGGGTGGTTTCTACAAACTACTCGGCATTCTCAACGGCTTCTTCATCCGTCTCCGCCTCCGTATCTTCTGTAGATGGGGTCGGTTCGGATGCTGGAACTTCTTCGGCTTCGGTATTTGTATCTTCTGTCATAAAAAAAGGATTAGTGGATACTGCTCATTCATTTAAATATACATTTTCTGATTGTCAAAAGCAATTTTGGAATTGATGCGTCACCGTTACGGTGCTCCGACGATACTATCGAATCGCGAAACGCGGAAACGCTTGAAATCAACCCGAAGAAAACCGCGCATTCCCCTACTCGAACAACTCCTCGTCGATCCGCTCCTTCAGCGTGTTCGCGATCTTCTGGGACAGCGTGCCCTTGTCCACGAGCTCTTGGAGCACCCGCATTTTTGCCAGAGCCAAGTACTTGTTCGCCAAGTGGGAATCTATCGGCAGCAACTCGCGACGGTGTTTCTCGAACAGCTCGATCCGGGACGCGTCGGCCTGGCTATCGAATGCCCGGTAGGTCTTCCGGACTTCCTCGATTACCCCGCTTTTCGTAAGGAAACCGATCCGGTCGAGATCGTCGAGGTCCCGGAGCACCCGGGTGGCGACGATGTTCCGGGCCCGGACCTTGAGGTATTCCTGCACGTACGCCGGGCGGGAATCGTGGGGAAGCAGGCGTCCGATGAGATCCGACAGCCGCTCGACCCAGATGGTTCCGGAAGGTTCCCCCTCGGCCCGCAACTGCGTCATGCCCATCGAAACCCGGTACGACTGGTTATCGATTTTTCTCATGAACACCTTGAACGTCCGCTCGTTGATTTCCCCATAGGCAAAGAGCTGTTTGTACCAGAAACGCTCCACTCCGAGCGCGTGCTTGAGCACGGTTTGCCGCATCATGGAAATGCCGTGATCGGGGCGTTTCGCGATGATTTTCTTGAGGCGTTTCTCGATGTCGGCGGTTTCTTGTTGGTGGTTCTTGCGCAGTATGGCGAGTTCGTCCGCGGGAATCCGTCAGGATACGGCCATGTGCTCCAGCCTCGAAGAAACGTCGAGCAGCATCCGAAGCTCGCCCTTGATCATCTCCGTCGCTTCGTCGTCGTCCAGGTTCACGAGTCAGAAGTGCCGCATGATCGGGAATATCGTCGTCGCCTTGACGAAGGTGGTGAATACGATGCACCCGACCGTAAGCGCTAGAACGAAGTCCCGCACCGGCATTTCCAAAGTCCAACCGGGCACCGCGAGATTTTCCGGGATGAGCAGTACCATAATGACCGCAAGGGCGCCCCGCAGGCTCCCCCATGACAGCAAATGCTGCCAAGAAGACGGGATTCGTTCTTCCCATTTGACCGCGTTGAGCGCGCCGACGACGGAATAGACGGAAACCGCACGCCCGGCCATGACTACGAAAACCGCGATGGAAATGGGCAATGCCAGGCTCAGCCAGTCGATATGGAGTTCGACCACCATGATGCCTACCAGCATGAACACGAGCGAATTGGACAGGAACGCGAAAAATTCCCAATAGTGTCCCATGGTCTTCTCGACCCGGGGGGAAATCTTGTACCGCCCGTAATTTCCGAGCACCATTGCCGCGATCGTCGTGGCGATGACTCCGGAAACGGGAAACACGAAATGATTGATGATTTCCGCTCCGATAAACGTGGTGTGGGCCAAAGAAAGCGTGAGCGCCAATTCTAAGAATTCCTCGTTTTTCAGCCGTCCGATGAGCTGCGAGAACGCGAAACCGATTATGCCTCAGAACGCGATTCCCCCGGCGACCATCACCACGAAGGAAATCGTTCCGTCCGCCCAAAACGGCAACGACCAGCCCTGCATGGCATGGGAGAGCAAACTGGCATGTTCGGAACCCGAGCCGCCGGAGAGGGTCACCACGATGCCGAGCGCGACGAGAAAGAGCGCGAGCGCGGTTCCGTCGTTGAACAGGCTCTCTCCCTCGAAAATCAGCGTCAATCGCTTCGGAGCGCCGAGTTCTTTGAACAGCGCCAGCACAGCCACCGGGTCGGTAGCGGAAATGAGGGCGCCAAACAGGAACGTGACCGCGAACGGCACTTCGATGCCCGCGAACGAAAGCCCCCATTGGAGTCAGTATCCTACCAGGACCGCCGATATGAGGAGCGAAACCACCGCCAGGGCGGAAATGGACTTCACGTTGCGGAAAAAGTCCTTATATCCGATATTGTAAGCGGCCTCGAACAGGAGGATTGGGAGGAATACGTACAAGAGCACTCCTGGGGTCAGCTGGAAATCGTCGATGAAGGCGAACATGGGAACCTTGGCCGCGTACGCCAATAGCATGCCGAAGCCGACCAATGCGACGGTGTACGGGAATCGGTACCGTTTGGCGACCATCGCCACCGCGACTGAGAGGGACAATAGCGTAATCGCGGAAAGCGTCGTGAGCAAGAATGTACTCATAAGGAAAAATTTAGGATTCGCCTTTCAAAAAATGAAAGTGGAACTTATATCCTATTAGTAGGGAAAGGCAAGGGAATTTTTGAAAAAAATCTATCGTCCCGTTTCAAATCCGCATGCTTTCTCTGAGTTGAGAAAATCGTATGAGTACGGAAGGAGATTTTTCCGATCATTGGCAGGCATACGCTCTTTTCGAAGCTTTCTTTGAATCATTCCTCTTGCTTTCCGATACGATTCGTACTATAATTCACCCGATACCTTACCTCACACCTCATGAAAACCCCCCTTTCCCTCGTCAAACAGTCGGTAGCAATTTTTGGCGTGTTTGCGGTGACCGCCATTGCCACTTACCAGTCCGCCGACAATGGAAAGCTGTTCATATCCACCCCGTACGCGACGAGAAACGAATCGAGCGACGCGCTCCTTTCCCGGCTCACCGCCGGCAAGGGATCCGCCATCCTCGACGGCATCGTCGCCAAGGTGAAGGCGAAGGCAGAAACGAAATGAGGCAATCCTTTCAATCAGCAGGCCTATACGGCGCACATCGAGAACTACCTGGCGCTGGTCGACCGGCTCGACAACGAGATACGGGCGGGATACGGCCCGGACTATTCGTTCCTGTTCCAGTACATCTACCCGAGGGTAGCCGAATTGCGGAACGCCCGGGGCAACGTGACGGCGGGAACGACAGATAGTGCCCAGGGCGTCTCGACCAAGATCGCGCTGGACTGCGCCGACGGATCCGCGGCCGCCCGGTGGTACAAGGACTACCTCGGCCGGTGCGGGGACGCGGAAGGGATCGCCTACTGGAACGGGGAAATCGCGAAGAGCGGGGAAAGCGCGGTCTACGCAACGTTCAAAACCATCGTCGACGGGGCACTCGCGGTCACGACGAAGCAGGCATACCTCGATACGCTCCTGTGCGAAAGCGGGTTCGGGTACGTGGCGAATACCAACCGTTGCGTTCCTGGAAACGGGACCGTTGCCACGGGGGGCGGCGGAAGCACCGCGACGAACGCGAACGTCCCACCGCTCGCCATTACGACGCCGGAGCTACTGCCGACGATTACCTCGAAAAAAGCGGCTCCGGATTTCCGGTTCCAGTACACAGGAGGGGACGGAAGCGTACCGTATTGGACGGATTGCAACGGATTCGCTTCCGCTCCGAACTATATCGGGATTACCCCGCACGGCCTCCTTTCCGGCACCGAGAAGTTTTCGAAGAAATCGGAAGACGGCGTTTGTTTCAAACTCTGGGTCGGATGACAGATCGCGACGAAAAACTTCTATTATCCCATCGTCCAGAATCCCGCATTGCCCCTCTCCATAACTTCCCCGTCGACGCTCCATTCCGGCACGGTCGGTAGGATATATACGGCGATCATCGATACGAATGACCAAGGAATGAGCGGAAAAATCGATGGTCCTGACAGCCGCGATACAATCGGCAACTACGGCAATTATTTCGATGCCGCTACCCAGAGAACGTGCAACATGCACGTCCGGACTTCGGTCGTATCGGGTTCGTTGCCTCCTGGACTCGCCATATACAGCGCAGGAGACTCGTTTCCGGGAGCCGAGCGGTATAACGGAATGCGTTCGGAAGGGGGTGGAATATACGGCGCAAGCGGGATTTCCGGCAAGCCTACCACGGCAGGCACCTACGAATTCACGATAAAGCATTCCCTGTCAAACGACTGCCATCCCACGGAGGTGACGGCAACCAAAAAGATGACCATCGTGATAGCCAATCCCGACTCCCGGGATCCCGAAGCTCCGGTAATCCGGTATTTCAAGGCCCAGGTGCTTTCCCTATTAAGCCAAGCCGCCGACCATGCGGCGTTCCTCCGGAGCGACAGTTCGTACGTGGTGCCGAAGGACCTGAAATTACGATTCACCGTGCAGACCAACTGCGAGATAAGCCGCGAAGCATGGTACTACACGATCAATGCGGACGGCACGGACCTCCCGAAGAAATACGAATTGCAAGGAGACTTTCTCAACAATCTTTGCGAAAACAACCGGGGCCATTCATCCAAAGGCTTCTATGCCAACAATTATATCGAAGTATCCCCACAAGAACTCGGTCTTTCGGAAGGTACCCATAAGATCGTGATCCGCGGCTGCACCAAGGACGGCCACTGCAGTCCCGTAAGCGACGGATTGCCCATCTGTACGGGGGACTATTGTCAGACGACCTACGAAACGGATAAGGGCTGTACGATGAATTGAGAATCCTGCATGTACAATCCCACCCGCAACATGCCGGCATTCGTATTGAAGGTCGGGCCGACCGTGCTGGGAGCCTACACGGTGAAGACTTCGACCGGTTCCTTCGATTGGTCCATGGTTCAGGACGAGACGTTCTCGAATATACGATCCGTGGCGTTCCTCGGGATCGACTATGGCAAGTCCCCTCGCCTTTGCCGGGAAAAGCCGGGATCGACGCTCTGTGCCACGGGACAGGGGGAATATCTGGCCATGTACCCGAAGTATGGCACGGGCGACGGAGGCACCCCGAACAACCCTCCGTCAGATAATCATGTCTATCCATATGACCGAGGCGTAGCGACCGCCGGCGTCTCGCCGGGCAAAAAATTCGGCACGGAAACCCCCGAACCGTTCGGGCGGTACGATTGGTACCTGAGATACGGGAATGCCGCTCCGATTAAGCTCGGCGGATACACGACGGCTCCGGACTACTCCGAATTAGACTACAAATTTGGCTGCATCAGCGATTACGGGCTCGTAAAGAACGGCATTAACGACGCATACGCGAGCGTTACCGTATATCCGACCGAGGCCTGCAATTCCGCTTTCAGGAGCAAGTATTATGGCATAGTGACCGTATGAGGCGGCGGAGGGGGTTGATTCATGAAATTCAAGGACACCGAGTGACGCGAAGCACTTTGCACTTGCGATGAAATCAGAAGATAGGCGTCGGTAATAAATCATCCAACGGTTTTTTCCGAGTGCGTCACCATCTTGTATCGACTCAGGGGAATCGGAAACCGAAGCTACCCTCGGGATCGAAGTGCCGCAGGCGATTCCATCCACTTGGGCTTCAATCCTGAACCCTTCCAAAAATCCCGGAAAGCCAGATTCCATTTTTACTTTTTTAAAAAATACCTATAGTTTTCAGGTCAATTCAACGAAAACATCGATTTCCTATTCACTCCTATCGTTATGAGAAAAATTATCTGAGCATTTTGAATACTCATTTTCCTAAGTACGCTGGGTTCATGCAGTTTGCCTCAAAAAGACGTGCCTGAACCGTCGGAAGTCGCGCGTCCGGTTTCGGCAACGCAGACCGGGGCGCAGGACTCGGTCGAAAATAACGCGAAGTGGAGCAAGACGTCAGAAGTCGCCAAGGATCAGACCTATAAAAATGATTGCCTCTGAATCGAGATAAAAAATACGAACATTCAAAACGCTCAGGTATTTTTTTGAGAGAACGACAATGTTGGAGATTTTTTACAAAAAAATTACCCGAGTCTGAAAATTGAAAACTCAATTAGGAAAATTACAAAATGAGATCTCTCCTTTTTCGTAATCGGGGATTTTACGGGAACAAGGATGTTGATTATTCAAAAGTGAAATATTTTTATCGATGGGCCTTACGCTGATACCCCGGACTATGACCTTATGACCTATGTACAGAATTACGCTTCGTACGGAGATTTCAAATGCGGGAAGATTCGGGGTTGAAAGATTTCTTTGGGAGATTCGAAATTTGAAGATTACCTGAAAGAAAAACTCGAAGGAAAACAGATCGAAATACAAAGGGAATATTACAATAACGACGATACCGCACTGTACGGCGCTTTCCCGGAACCTTTGCGATTGGATATCCCCTATCACGAGGAGAACATGCCCCGTGAACGAAACGTTTCGAAAATCTTTATCGATGATCGCAATGATTCCAATCTATCCATTACCCATCCCGAATTCCTCCTCAAATGATGAATCGTGACGAGCGTTGAAAAATTGGAAATCATATGGGATGGCGACAAGGAATCCTATTTTCTCAAAAATTTCGCGCCATGGAGCGGAAATTTCGAATACGGCATTTCCGTAAAGAATAATAATCTCCGGGAAGGGGTCAACCGCTACCTCATACGCTGATATAGGGCAAATAATTCCACCATCGAAAGGGTATATACGGTAAAATTCAGCAATCCGGACCATCCGAAGAACGTATCTTTAAAGGAAATGCCGTCAAAAATATTCACGCCGTCGGAAGCTGACGACTCTGCGAGCGCCTGAGGCTTTTATGCGATTTCCGGATCAGTAAACGGAAGCACGGAATACCGACTCTGACTCATGGACGAAACGTTTTGAAAACAGGCCGTGAAGCTCAAGAATGGCTATTCTTTCATCTATGGGCTTACCCAATCATGATGAGAATTTTACCCGAAGTTCTGGATTGAAGACGAACGTTGAATTGGTGAAAAATATTGAATCGAGGGCTTTCCGTTAGTCTATGACACGTTTTCCGTACCCCGGATCATCCAATACGCCGACAATAAAATTCTCATTGTCTCCTGAGGATGACATGAGGGGGAAAGTTCGGAATTTTATTACGATCCGGAAAAAAAGAAGATATTCGATATCTACGAAGATATCGTAAAACCTTCTCAGAAAGAACTCGCCTATCCATTCTATTCTGTAGATATTTCGAACGGCAACCTCATTTTAAAAGAATACGCCTATTGTTGCGATCAGGTTTACAACCATGGGTGAAATGAAATTTTTACCTATGACAGCAAGACATTCGACCTCAAATCCCAAGAACGCATCGCGCCGCTTAAAACGTGAATTTGGGGAAAGGACTGAAAAGAAATAACCCTGAATGCGATAATTATATCCGAAGACTATGGATTCAGCGTTCAAAATTCGAATTATAAAATTACCAATCCCGAAATGATCGACAAGCATAACGAAACCTCGGGTAAGCAAAAAAATGGTTATCCCACGGGCTTTTCCATTACGTGAAAACTTTATAAAAATGAATACTTGGAAATTTTACAGCTGGCGGAATAAGAAATGGACTTCTTATGATAGAATGAATGGGGTACGGCTTTTATGCCTAAGTCTCTCAGCAAAAATAACTTACACTTTCCCATTGTACCCATGAGCATCAGCCATCGTTGCCTCATACTTGTGGAGCCCCCACTCCACTGCGTAAGAGTCGCCTTGACTGATATACCCAACGGGAATTGGTTTTCGGTATTTTACGGTTACAGATTCGGAACAGGTTTTATTTTTCTTCTTCCGGGAGC
>CAIVSN010000128.1 GCA_903908595.1 uncultured bacterium | reverse complement strand
TCTTCTTCCGGGAGCTTATCGGGAATAAGTGACCGGAGAAAAAAATAAAAGATGTCCGGATATGTGACTGGAAAAACCGGGAAACCGATTCCCGTTGGGTATATACCTGAATGCTAAAATCCTTATATCATATTTCCGCTTACGACCATATGCCATTAATCCCATTTCTCACTTCCTCCAAAGTTCGGAGCCATAGATTTTCAACCGCAGAAATCTCAGACTTGCTCTGGGATTTTTGTTTTGTCGATTTCTTAGCAATCATTATTCAGATACTCTTCCAATTAAGCACTTTGCTCCCTGCCAAGCACCAGCAATACCAATCCTATCATCCTATCCTTGTCCTTCGGATTACTTTCGGCAATGAGGAGGGCCAGTGCCGTGAGCGCTTCTGGCGACAACCGTGAAATATCGAGGATTCCAGCTCTTTGGAGAAGCCATACGAAGGCAAAAGCGCCGCTTCGCTTGTTTCCATCGTTAAAAGGATGATTCTTGATAATGAAATAAAGAAGATGAGCCGCTTTCTCCTCAATCGTCGGATACGCGTCTTCTCCAAATACCGATTGCATCACGTTTCCGACGATTCCGGAGAGATTCCCGGTTTGCTTTTCCTGTGCAAAAAGCCCGGTCGCCTCTCACTTTTCCATCAGGTTCGCTTTGAGCTTCGCGATGGCATTCCCGAGTTCTTCCGCCGTGAATTCAACCTGTAACTTATTCAGTCAAGCATGTGGCAAAATGGACTTGTCGTAGGCATCGAGGGAAAACCACGTCCCGGCGAACATTTTCACGAGGTCGATTGCGTCGTTTGCTCCCAATTCGGAACTGGCGGGCAAGATTTGCTTCACTTCGTCCATTGCCCTCATGAATCGGTCATAGTTCTTTTCTATCCGAGAAGGGTTAATGGTATATCCTTCCGTGATGTGCTTTTTGAGGGTTTTCGTGGCCCATTGACGGAATTTGGTCGCTGTTTTTGAATTTGTTCGATACCCCACGGAGAGTATCATATCAAGATTATAAAATATCACTTTTCTTGTCTGTGTTTTACCTGACATAGCGCCATGCGGAGTGGTTGTTGCATTTTTTGCAACAACCACTTTTTCATCCAATTCCCCCTCCGTGAAAATATTTTTTATATGCCTCGAAACGACCGATTTGTCTCGCTCAAAAAGGAAGGCGATTTGATCCAAGCTTGCCCAAATGGTTTCCGCATGAAAATCCTCACGAAGCTCAATCGCCCCGTCTTTTCCTTGGTACAGGATAATATCTTCTTTTTTGGTCATAGCGTATGGAGTAGGATTGAATAGTATCAAATATGATTGGATTTGCACTTCTTTTTAGCAAAAGAGCAACCTGTTAGGAATTCTACGAGTTCCGTTTCTGAAAACACAAGAAATATTCAAGAAATCATGCTACTGTTCATATTCCTATGTCTCATTTCTCACCTCCTCCAAAGTTCGGAGCCAATAAGATTCAAACGAGAAAGAGAGATCAGAAATGGTCTCTCTTTTCGCGCTACAAGGGTCATACGTGTCGCCAACTCTAATTATAAAATTTATAAAAAGCAAAAGTATGCTAATCTAGCTTATACCCAATAGGAATTGGTTTTCGGTATTTTACGGTTACAGATTCGGAACAGGTTTTATTTTTCTTCTTCCGGGAGCTTATCGGGAATAAGTGACCGAAGAAAAAAATGAAAGATGTCCGGATAGGTGACTGGAAAAACCGGGAAACCAATTCCTATTGGGTATATATCACAGATGTTAAAATGAAACGAAAAATAGACTCATTCGCAAAATATGACCATTATATATGGAAACTCAAAATATTTGAAACGCTCCTCTTGAGATAGGCACAACCGCTACCTCTTCGCTTATTAATTCCACTAAAACTACCATGAAACTCCTTCTTACATCAAATGGACTTTCAGATCCCTCTCTTGAGAAGGCATTTTTGGAAATGACCAACTATAGGACCGATCTGAAGATGGCTTGGATAGGAACAGCGGGCGACCCTATCGAATGGGTTCCGGATGGAGTCGATAAAAAAAGCTTTACCGCCAAGCTCATTCCCGAAAAACTCGAACAGCAGGAAGCGTGGTGGAATAGGTATCGAGAGAAATGGGAAGCGAAAGGATACCGTGTAATTAACGCGGATTTAAAGGAGGATCCTGCAGTATTGAAAGAAAAGTTACAAAGTGTAGATATCATAAACGTAGGCGGGGGCGATGTAAATTATTTGCTCGATTGGGCAAAGAAATCCCAATTAGATAGCTATTTAAAGGAATTACTTGATCGCGGCGTAGTGTATATGTGAGGCAGTGCGGGAAGCATGTTGGTGAACCCGGATATTGGTTTCACTTGGTGGAACCCTGAGAAATGGTCAACCTCAGATCATACGGGGTTATGAGTAGTTGATTTTATGTTTCAACCACTCCACTGAGAAAGTGACGAATCAACGGTAAAAATGCTTACTGAGCGCAAGTTATATCTACAATCGCTCCTTGATTATCCTTGGAAAATATTTTTAGTAAAAGATGGTCAGGCAATTAAGGTTGACGGCGATACAATTGAACATATCGGGGTAGGGGTCAAAAAATCTATCTAATCTTCAGGGTATCATACTTCGACTTATAAATGTAACGCTCCTTGGACTGGACTGCATTAATCTGGAAAGATGGACGATTGCCCGTGATATTTGCGTAAAGACATTGAATTTGGCGCCGTAAAGCTTATGACGTCAGCGGAATGTTTCTTATTTTCCAAAATTCCATTTGAACTTGTAAAGAATCCTTACAAGTTGCATTATCAATTTTCCATCCTTATGGATTTTTCAAATAGCAAGAATTCATAGTCTGGACTATCCGGGATTTCCGGATAGTTCGCTATTCTCCGGCAGGCAATTCATCCCGGTTAATGCCTTCCAGAAAATTATCCTTTGAAATCACGCTCCTTCAGAGCTCTTTCTCGGTCTCTATTCGGGCATTTCCCGCGACTTTTCCTCCCCTTCGTGCCACTTTCTTGCTTTCGTTCATCCCATCGGGTCGCTCGATAGCGGAGAGTTCGGTCGTGACTTTCTCCCCAAGCATGGTAAAGATGAGCTCGAGATCGGTCATGTGGTCCCGGAGATTCGTTTTTGAATGTATCGGGAGGTTTTTGAATTCCATGTATTCGCCCGGGGTCATCCCGAAAGTCGCACGGCTAATCTCGGCAGTGAGTATCGCATAGTCCTTTCGCTCCGTAATGCCCCGCTCTTTCCACTCATCCGTGAGGTTCTGTCGGATAGCGATACCCCGAAGCCGTTTGTCTATCCAATCGGCCGGGTATCATTTTTGTTCGTAGAGCGATTTCATCCTTTCTTGGGCCAATTCGGGATTTTCAATCTCTTCGATCCGTTCGTAACCGACTTTTGCCAACCATTTCTTGAATGGCTCGGCTTTTGGGGATGGAATGGATTGTATGATACGCAGGATTCATTCGGTGTTCGAGCAATCCGTTGCATATTTTTTTCCATCGGAACTTTCGAGTTTCAGTTGTCGACAAATTGTCGATAACTCAATTCCATCCTCGTTCTTCGTACGGATTTTCATTTTGTACCAGTAATCTTTCGGGTCGTGGCTATCGGTCAATGCCCCGACGATATCCACCACCGAAAAATACCACGAATCTTCCTGCCAGACTTTGCGTATCTTCTTACTTTCAAAAAGTGCTATTTTGCCCGTATGATTTGCATGTGCCATATCCGAATGATTTATGAACTCCGAAAGAGTACGGATAAAGCCCGATTTTGCATCAGAAAAATACAAGAAAAAAGGTAACTATCAACCCCTTACTGCGCCCCCATAAGAATTTCCGCTTGACAGCCCTCTTTTAAGAGGAAACTTTCTTTCCCGTAAAAAGCCCGCCATGGGCTTTTTACCAGTTTTCCGACGGAAAAACGGGAAAAATGTCGAGAAAACGATCCTTGGCGTTCCCATGCCAAAAGCACCAGCCGCGAAAATATCGGAAGCCCCCGCGAAACCCCCGACAGCTTCGAAGTGCTCAAAATCCCGACGTGTTCCGGGTACGGGGAGAATCTGAAATGTAAAACTTTGCCAGGTTGTGTAGGAAATGGTTACGAGTAGAATCCATGGGCATAACGAGTTCCTCCACGACTTCCAAGTTCCCTTCGACAACAATCTCGCGGAGCGGGATATCCGGCCGGTCAAGATCAGGACGAAAATCCCCCTCGTATGCCGTCAGGCATACGAGGGGGATTTTTTCTGGGATGTGAAGGGGTTGATAGTTACGAAAAAAGGAACAATTCGTTGTTCGACGAAATTTATCCCCATATCCGGATACGCCCATGCGAAAATTTTTGCAAAACGGAAACTCCCGCATACCATAGGCACGGTACCTGCCTCATCCAAAAAAAACCATGGCAAAATCCACCATGCTCCCCTTCGTGCTTGCCACCCTGTTCCTTTTCTCCTGTGGAAACGAATTGGAAATGCAGACGCGATTGAACAGCCACGAAGAAGCGAAACGATTCCATGAGGAAAACGGGATGCATTCGACCGACAACATCACCTTTCCGGACGCGAGCGGAAACGATATAAGCCTGACGGAATACGACCAGCGGGAAACGGCCAAACGGAAAGCCCAGAAAGCTGGACCGGGAGCCGCAACCGGAAACGGCAATCCCGCGGCTACGACTCCCCCTGGAGAAATGCTCCTCTACGAAGACCGGGAAACTTCCACCGGAACCATCGTCGAACTCTTTCGCGTCGGAAACGACCTCGGCGTCCGAAACGGGGCGAAAACTTCCGAATTCACGCTCCGGCAGGATACGTTCGTCAACGATCTGACCACCTACCATTGGAACGATGGGAAGGGATCGACCGCGGGAACCATCTCCATCCGCGGAGCCGACGGCAAGACGTACGGACCATGGAAAGCCGTGGGACAAACGGGACAGTGAGGCGTTATGGGTGCCTATTGGAAAGTGGAACCAAAAATGAAATTTCCTGCGGGAGCCTACGAAATCATCGATTCCGATCCGTCCACGTGGGCCCAGAACGAGGGGACCAACGGCATGGGGATGTGCTGGGCGAACGGATATACGGCGAAGTAGGATGCGGAGGGTTCGTATTTTGATCGGATTTGCACTTCTTTTTAGAGTATTCTTTTTTTAGGCTTCCATAGAATCATCTCTCATAAGCCATAGACCGCTCGCTCTTTTTGAACCGTATCCATACATCCAAGAATGTATTCCTTCAACAATTTTGGAAACGTTTCAGCGGTGTTGTTCTAGGGTCACTGGTATGTCTACTATGAGTCATCCATTTTCATGTCGGGTTTTTTCGCTATGAAAGCTCGTGTTCCGATGTGAAAGAATGAAATCTACCTTCTCCTTGTTCATGAGGAAAATATTGTAAACGAACGTATCGTACAACCTAAAGTTGGACCGCTCGTCTCCTTCTTGAAAAGGTATCACTGCTCCATTGCCATCGGCAAGGACTGGCGTTCTCAGGTGCAGATCCAGGTAAAATCAGAATGCATCCTTGTACATTCTTACCGGATTATCAACATACGGGTCTTTGAAGGAATGAAAGCCTTGGAATAACAATAGATTTCCCACATTGCTCATAGGTGTTTTCATTAAAAAATAATCCGGGGAGATAGTACTGTCCGAGATCCTGGAAAACTAAGAAAAAATGGAGAAAAAATTAATGTACTTTTTGAAAGGGGATAAACCTTTGCGAATGGCATGGCGAATATACCCAACAGGAATTGGTTTCCCGGTTTTTCCAGTCTCTTATTCGGACATCTTTTATTTTTTTCTTCGGTCACTTATTCCCAATAAGCTCCCGAAAGAAGAAAAATAAAAC
>CAIVSN010000127.1 GCA_903908595.1 uncultured bacterium | reverse complement strand
TCATATTTTTTAGGCATATTTTATGATAGAAAAATGAGTTTAGTGGTTCTAAATGAATTTTTATAGAGTAAAATAGGACAAAAAAGATGAAATTTTAATAGATGTGGAATATTGCAGAGACTCCTTAAGTGAAATGCAAGCGGATACTATACAAATATCGAAGGGAAATCAAGATGGAAAAATGCGGAAAAATCATCAAAGACTGGCGCATTTCAAATTTTTGTTTATAGTACAACGAAAAGTATCCCTCAAGATTTTGTATATGCGAGTCACCGTATTTTGCGGAGCGAAAAATGGAATCGATCCGGTATATGCCACGACGGCCTACCAACTCGGCAAATCGCTCGCCGAAAATCACCACACCCTGGTTTTCGGCGGGTCTTCCGTCGGATTAATGGGCCACGTATCCCAATGAGCCCTCGACGGCGGCGGCAAGGTCATCGGATTTTTTCCCCGGAACACGCTCAAATCCGAAGAAAAAACGGAGTGTTCCCACGAACACTACCGACACGTGGAAACGACCGACATGCAGGAGCGGAAAAAGGAGCTCGTCAAGCATGCCGACGCGATCATCCTCGCGCCGGGCGGATGGGGCAGCCTCGACGAACTCTTCGAAGTGCTCACGCTCAACCAGATCGGGGTCACGAACATCACGGTCGGCATCCTTAACGTGAACGGCTACTACGATTCCCTCCTCAAACTGTTCGACGACATGATCGAAAAGGGATTCGTATCGGAGAAACACCGGAAATGGTACATCGAACGGAAGGACGTGGATTCGCTGTTGAAGGACCTCTTGGACGCGTAGCTCGCGGGATACGGCCGCGAGAAATGGAACATATTAAAATCCCCCCGGAATTCCGGGGGGATTTTTCATGGTTGTCCCGATGGCTACCTTCCGTTCAATTCGCTATTGGAGAGCGTGGAAAGATCCGTGGGAATCGCGAGTTTTCCTGTAAAACGCGGAGCGGGCAATCCGCTGGTGTGGGGAAGGCAAATCTGGTGAATCCAGGCACGGACGCGCTCCGGGAGGTTGCCGGAGGTAATGTACATGGCTTCGCGGACTTTCATGGCAACCCGGCTTTTGAGATCTTCGGTGCCTTCGGCGGCTTCCTGCGTGACGATAGCTTCCACGTCGTGGTGGGAGAAAGGGATTCGGATGGTCATGGCAAAGGGATTAGAGGAGGGGGTATGTTTTGGTTATATGTAAAATATTGTAATATGCAAGCAATTAGAAATGCAAATGCCAAAAAATACAATGGATTACCGGATCCCCGCCGATATTTCCGCTTGACATGGATTTCCGTCAAATATAATGCTATGCGATTGACTTTTGGGTATACGTAACCGCAATATGAACATGCTCCGTAGGAATTTCTGCCTTGCCCCGGTTATCCTTCTCTCGGAACCGGCCCTTGCCCTTGCGAGTCCCTCTCCCGGAACGCATCCGACAGTATCGGGTACCAAATCGCGACTGGATACGGTCCTCGGCTGTGCGAAGTCATCGCATAAGGCTCCGAGTCCTGAGGAACATGCCAAAAACCTGAAGCTGTACCGGGCAATTCGGGAAGCACAACAAAAAGAGCCGATTCCCGGATGGATGCAAGGAGGCAAAGCCCAACATATCCAGGAACTCCGGAGCGTCCGTACGCCACGTACCCCGAGAGCGTTCACCTTCTCCGATACCCAGGGATTCCTCGAAGACGGAAGACTCGTTCAGATCGTCCCGGATCTGGGCAATCTCCAGATCGGCGATACCCTTTGAAACGAGGTTTGTGCCACCGCGGAACAGAGGCAACTCCTCAAGCTCCTCTCTCCCCGCTCGGCAAACGTGCTCTACCGGATCGGAAACGCTTTCCATAAGGAATTCCAAACCAGGGTGAAGGTCACGAGCCTCAACAGGAATCACGAGTACGTGAAGGCGCTTGCGGCGAAGAATTCGAATGCCGCGGTTGAATCGAGCCATGAGTACGGTACGACGTTCGATATTTCCTACCTCCAGATTTTGCCGGAAACCAACCAATTCTTTCTTCCGCAAAAGCAGCGGGACTTCCTCGAAAAATTCCTATTCCAGCTTCGCGAAACGGGAACCGTCCATGCCATAAAAGAGCGGTGGAAGTCGTGTTACCACGTGTGCGTCATTCCCGAATCGAGGTCCTAATGCCAATGCGGTCCGTCTCCCCTTCCCGGCGGTCCGGCGGGATCGTGGGAACGGCGGGAGAAATTCCCTACGAAACCGGAGCGGCTCCAAAACTCGACAAAAGCCGGCCGAGACGATTCCGAAGTCAGGCATCCTTGGCGGTCTCGGATTCGATACGTTTTTGCAATCTATCCATTATCCGATCGTATCAGCTTTCTTTTGCTCATCCGGCCAATCAGCGCAGGATGATATCCACGAGCGCGCCGGATATTTTCGGAGGCAAACCCGATCGGTCAATTTCTGGGTTCAAAACGAGATTGCCGGACACCAGATCGAATCCAAGAATGTAGAACAGCATGGGAAGCCTCCGATTGGCGGCAGTCGCCCGTTGATCCTTCAGGAACGTGAGGATATGTTTTCCCAAACGTTCCATGTCGGTATTCCCATGTGCCAGAATGAGCATTTCCGCGAAATTCAGCATGGAAAAGACCGAGCCGTACGCCTGGCGACTTATTCAAGAGGTAGCGGAAGACGTTTCCGCCCGCACCGTTTCATAAAAGGCATATTCGGCATCAGCTTGGGAAAGCCTGGCAAACGCCCGGCCTACGTGGGCCGACAAGGTATCGATATTGGCATCGTAAGAACGCTTCAGGTCCGAAAGGTGTTCCTGGTATTTCGCGACCGGAATGTGCACGTCGAGATTTCGTATTTCCGCGGCTATCGCTTCGATATTTTCACCCGTCTGGATGGTGTCGACAACGGAATCCCTATCTCATGGCAACGAACGGAAATCTTGAATCCGCTTGAATTCCGTCAGGAACTGATTCGCCACCCAATCATGAAAAAAATTATTCAGCGCCAAGTATTCGGAATCCTTGACGATATCCGTTTTCCGAATCGATTCTACGAACTGCGAGATCATGACCTTGATATCATCCGCATCCATGAGATCCATCCAATCGGCCACGATAAAGAGCTGATCTTGAGCGGGAAATACATAATCCTCCAAACCGAGACGATATTTCCGATCGGCATACCCGATGATACAATATCGAAATATCAATGGGAACAGGTCGAGCTTGAATTTTTGAACGTAATCTTCCACTTTGGAAAATATTCACGTCGCGCTCGATCCGACTCCGTATTTCCGCATGATTTCCTCATAAAAACGATCCGGCACCCCATATTTGAGCAACAGAAGCCCGGAAGTTGAAATTTTGGTCACCAACTGGTAGTACTCGAGGGAGTCCCGCAAAAACATGGCTTCCTTGGCGATCGAAGGACTCGGTTCCGGTCTCTTGGGATAGTTGTCAGTGGAAAGGGGGAACTGCGCATGAGCGGTTTTACCGAAAGCCCTCAGGCTGTCGACGAAACCATACAGATTTTGCTTGTCTCAGATTTGCTTGCCGAATCGGTCCGTCATTCCATGCTGGCTGGAGTCGTACCATTCGCCATTATCCAACACGATATGGTGAAACGCTCCGGTATAGTTGGCAACCGAGATGAAAAAACTCGGCAATTTGACCAGCTTATCGTACTCGATCAAATTGGAATTGAATTTTTTTATCAGTCAGTCCCGCATCCGGTTGATTTTTTCCCTGGAGTGAGAATACCGCTCCTTGAGTTGGCTGAGATTCATTTGCAGTATCAGCGGTACGGCATTGTCCGCATTTCCTTGGGTCATATCGTATACGTCCCCGCTCACGATCACCTCCGTTATTCGCAAGGCAACCTTGATTTTGATATCTTCATGACTTTTGGATTTCTGGGGATATTCGGATGACAGGTATTTCCCCACCGTATCTATATGCTTCAAAAAATTCCGATACTCCGCTTCGACGGCAGTGTCTTGCAATTTCTGGATAACTTCGGTAAAAAACACCGTTCTCTTGGAAATATCCGGAATGGGAATTCCGGATATCGTATCTGACGGCAATGACGATGGGTTATTCGGCATAAATGTTTATGTCCTCATCTTTCTGTGCGGGTTTTGCCCCGGAATCAGACTTGATCCTGATTTGCACCTGATTACTATCGATTTCGACACTCGGGAAAATCACGCGCAAATCGCTCGCTTCGGAAATGAGCGCTTCGGAAAGCGTCTTGATCGTTCGGGAATTCCGGGCATTGACCCTGGACCATTCGCCCATTTTGGCACCCGGGTACGGTATGGATTCCCGTTCGGAATCACGTATGGCAAGCGTCCTAATTTCTTTCTCGAAGCGCAGAGCCATTCCGGGATCCACGAGCTTTATGGCTTCCATGAGTACCGCGGCATTGGAACCATACCCTATCTCGAGGGAAGCTTGCCCCTCATTTTCCTCGTACTCTAACATGAGGGAAGCTTGCTCCTCATATTCATCATATTCCTCATACCCTTCTATGTATTCCGCATTCTCCTCCTCGCTTTCCGCACGCTCTAGGGATATGCCTTCCATGATATATCCCATCAGAAGGGTTTCTGGGATAATATCCAAATATTGCATCGCATCCGCAATGGCCTGCGAATTCGGGCGACCTTGTGAAACAAGATTGGCTTGATCGATAAAAGGAAAGATGAAATCTCTGACAAAATTTTTCCGAACCCGGCCGATGACGGACTCATTGTTATTCACATGGAGATTGTCTACTCCCAAAAGATCCGAGACCGCCATAATCGTGCTCACCCGATCCCGGATTTGCAAAGACTGTTCAATGGTCTTTCATTGAGAATCAAGTACCAGCATCTTGCTGATTTGCTGAATGGCCGGCTCTTCGGACTGAGAGAATTCGTCTACCAAAGCCATAATTCCCGGTCTACCGAGACTGAGGAGCATCTTGGCTCAATCAATGGCATTTACCGGGTCTTTCAGCAAGCTTTGCATACTTTGCACGTCTTGATTCGTTAGGGCATTCATAGGATGAAAAAAATGATTACGGGTTTGGAAAAATTAATATCCGAAAAAAATGTTTTGTCAAGCGTAAGTCCAGTAAGCGCTTACCGAACGGAAAAACCTATTCCCGATATAATCCCATGAAATCCTCATCCTCCAAATACATCCCGAATATTTTCTCCAGCTTCCCGTACCTCCATTTCTGGAGCAACGGGCAATCGTGCATCCGCACGGCAGCCCATATCATTCTTCCGATGAGAAAATCCCCGATGAAACCGGATATTTTCGGGAGTCACGCGCCGATGGCAACTCGGTCGATCATTTCGAAGTATTCGCGTTCCTGGGCTTCCGTGAATTCGTACCCCCGGCTGATTTCCGCAATTCATTCCGGCGGGAACGCGTACGTATGGAAAATCGCCGTAACGAGGTCGTATCAGAACGGAGCCATGAATCCCATGTCGAAATCGATTACCCCCTTGGGAAAAATATTGTGGGGGTTGAAATCCCCTTGGGAAAATACCCGGGGGAACGCGGAAAGCCGATCCTCGGACTTCGCGAAGGCGGCCCCGGCGATTTCCTTGAGTTCCGGCACTTCCGAGAAGAGCGTTTCGGCCTGGATGCCCGTGACGAAATCGAGCGTGCCGAGCCGTTTGCCGAGCGAGGATGCCTGCGAATTCGCATAGCGGTACGCGACCTCCGCGAAGTGTCGAAAATTCTCGGGAGAGACCGCGGAACCATCCTTATAATCCCGACAAAACGTCCTTCATATGACTTCGTTTCCCAGAGATGTTTCCAAGTAGTAATACTGCCCGTCCAGCCAGCCTTCGCCGAAGATTTCCGCTACGGGGAAACCCATTTCGGCAATGGTTTTATGAAGGAGCAATTCCCTGCGGATCCACGCTTCGGGACCGATACGGGCATAGAAATCGGAATTCCCGTATATGGAAACCGGGCTGTGCAGGCGGGTTTTCACATGGGAGAGGATTTGATCGTCGATGCGGATTTCGCTTGGGGGCATGGACATGGTTTTTTCGGGTAAAACGTTATTTTCCGAGATTCAATCCGATGCTCAACGGATTTGGGATATGGGCATGTTTTTTCGGGTAAAAAAAGCTATTTGGTTACCGATCGTATCACCGCTTCGAAGGCGGATTCGTTAGCATGGAGCATAATAATGCTAAATGGGTTTTAACTTGACACCACCTCATTCAGGGTAAATCATTATCACATCCCTTAGTAGAGGGTAAGACTGAACTGATTTTTCGAATATGTTTCGCAAAGTAGGTGTCAGGTTAAAACC